>JBBSDT010000152.1:0-7863 GCA_038240405.1 Ignavibacteria bacterium | reverse complement strand
GTTATAACTCATTCTTTTCAGGGGAGAAAAATTCGAAAAATTTTTCTCAAATTGCTCTTCATGATTATTCCAAACACCATGGGGGGTAATTTGATTAACTCTTACACCTTTATCAGCCCAGTATGTCGAAAGATACTGGGACAAAGCCATCACTCCTCCTTTTGAAGCGGAGTATGCAGCAGGGCAACCTATTTTGGTTCCTTTATAAAGATTTTGATTGGGAGCTACAACTGAATAAGTAGATGGCATGTTTATTATAGATCCACTTCCCGTTTCTGCCATAAAGCTACCGATAATCTGACAAGTTAAAAATGTTCCTTTTAAATTTGTCTCAACAACGGCATCCCAATCTTGATCGGTATACTCTTCATATCTTGCAAAAAATTTTGCTGTCTTATTCTGATGACAATTTATCAAACCATCAACTTTTCCAAATTTATCAAGTACAATCTTTTTCAGTTCTTCAACTTCCTTCCTTTTGCTGACGTCAAACAAAAAACCTAACATTTCTTTATCGAATCTTTTACCTAAGGACTCAGAGTGGTTTTCTGCGCCTGAACCTTGGATGTCAGCGATTACAACATTTGCACCATACTGTGCGCATGCTTCAATAAAAGCTCTGCCAATCAAACCCATTCCGCCGGTTATTATTATCACTTTGCCATCTAAATTAAATTTGTCTTTAAAATTTATTTTTTCCGGATCTGTGGTTCGTACTTCCATAATAATTAATTATAATTCCTGTTAATTTCCTTTAATATTTTCAAAGCCGTTTTTACATCATCGATCCCTTTCTCTAGATTCATTTTCGGTTCAACATTATTTTTAATCATCTCGATATAACCTTTCATTTGATCCACGTAACTGGTTTCCAATAATTCATATGGTCCAATTCCTTTGTTGACGGATTCATTTTTATCTTTTGTAAAAATTCTTATTTCGGGTTTCATAAAATCCCAAAATATTGTTCCGTCTGTTCCAATGATTTCACAATTTCTATGATATGGCTTTTGAAAAAAATTCAGATGTATGTTGGAAACGACATTACTCTTATGTTTTATTAAAATTTCAACTCCTTCTTCTGCATCTATTCCTATTACGTCCCCACCGATCTCCATAGCTTTTATTTCAGTTACCTCTCCAAAGAAGTTTGTTAAATAATTTTGTTCATGTATTGAGGTCATAACCACTCCACCTCCCATTGATGAATTAGCCGCATAGCCTTTCTTGTAGTCTTCATCTTTGTGCCAATCAGGCATATAGGTTCCAAATTGAGCTCTTGCAGAAATAACCTTTCCAATCTTATTTCCATTAATCAATTCTTTGATTGCAACAATACATGGATGGTAGACCATATTATAACCCATCATAACATGGATATTTTTTGCTTTAACCAATTCAAGAAGCTTATCAACTTTATCCAGTTTATTTCCTAAGGGTTTTTCTATAAACATTGGGATTCCATGATTTGCAATCTCAATTGCAGTTTCAACATGCAGAGAGGTTGGATTTGTAATCAATGCCCCGTCAATTTTATACTCTGTAAGTACATCAAAATTAAAGACGTCTTTGTCTGCAATGCACATAGAACTTTTTTTTGATTGACCTGTCCGGTAAGCTATAAACTTATGTTTGCCTAGATTTTTCAGAATCTTTAAGTGCCTTTTCCCGATTGAGCCGAGACCGCAGATTAGAAATGTCAATCAGATTATTAGTTAAGGAGATGTTATGTATCTTAGTAACTCAGCCAATAATGTTTATTCCTTGATAAGATAACTTGGGTAAAACTATAGTGGAATTATTTTATAGCAATTTTTTTATCCTTAAAATATTCGTCAACAGCTTTTGTTTCCCCGGGATAAACACCGTAATCCATCAAGTATCAAAACACCTCCTTTTTTTAAATCATGGATAAAAACATTCAGAATAGCAACTGAAGGATCGTAAAGGTCCACATCAAGATTGAGTAACGAAATTTCTATCTGAGGATTATTTGAACAGTATTCGTAAATGGTTTTTTGTTATATCTCTCTGAACAAGCTCAACGTTTTTATCACAGTTCTTATTTTTAAGCTCATATTGAGCAAGCAGCTTACCTATTCTTTGTGAATCACAAGTCAGGTAAAAAAAAAAATTAAAATCATATGTTTTGGTAAAACCAGGTGTCTCTATCATTTAATATAAATTTAATTTATTATTTTAATTTAAAACACTATTCCCTTAACTGGCTTTTGTAGAACATGGGAATTAATGTTCATAAAGTCCGGATTATTATCAAAAAAGTCTAAAATCTGTTCAAACCTTATTGGTTCGTTATTATAAAGGCTGTCATAAATCTTTGTGAGTAAATTAAGATCACTTTCCGTATCGAGGCAAAGTCTTATTTTATCCATTGGTTTACCATCTTTTTTAACACTATGAATCCTGAAAAGCTCAGGATTTCTTCTTATAAAAAGTGTAACATGTTCGTGGTCATCTTTGTCGGAAGTAGTTCTCCAGCTTTTTTCAAGCGCTGAGTACTCAATTACTTCTGTATCCATTCCGCGGGGGTAAGACCTCTCGACTATATTTGATGTGTAATCATAATCACCAGTATTATGTGCTTCTATTACTTTATCAATTATTTCGGGATCCAATAATGGATCATCTCCTGTTACCCTTATTATTCTTTCCGGCTTAAGGGACAAGGCAGCAATTCTGAACCTATCCAGAACATCATGCACTGAACCACGGAAAACTTTTACTGAGTTCTCCTTGCAAATATCCTCTATGACATCATCTTCTCTTAATACAGTTGTCAAAACTACAAAATCATTTACTCTTTTTGCTTTTCTTAAGATATTAAATATATGAACAATTGAAGGGATGGCAGCAAGTTCTTTTAATACTTTACCTGGCATTCTTTCTGACCCCATTCGAGCTGCTATAAAAGCTATGTTGCTCAATTTATAATAATAGAATTTTTATTAACATTATGTTTCGTATTGAGATATTTCTTAAATTTGGCCATTCCTTTTTTATTATTGGTCATATTATTATCATGCTTCCTATACCGGTACAATGGAAGTTCAATATTTTTAATATTATGATTTTTTTCAAATCTGATTCTTAAATCTTCATCTTCTCGCATTTTGAAATTTTCATCATACAGACCAATTCCAAACAGAAGGTCGGTCCTGAACATAACTCCGCATGCTATCGGCTTTTGGGAGCCTGAAATCCGTCCAATGTGTTTTTCGTTTTCATCAACAATGAAATAATCGCATGATACAGCATCCCAAGAAGCATTTGAATTCAAAAACATTAATTCAACAAACATAAGATTCTCATCCATATAATCGTCAGCATCAAGATTTACAACATATCTCCCAAGTGCAGCTTTAATACCTTCATTTCTTGCAGCAGCCAACCCTACATTTTTTTTTAGTAACAAGGGCTTAATTCTTTCAGAATAAGTCTTCATAACTTTTTTTGTTTCATCGGAACTCGCATCATCCACTACAATAATTTCATAATCTTTATTATTAAGAGTTTGATTTATTGCACTTCTTATCGCCCGGGATAAATAGCGGGCGTAATTATGGCACGTGATTATGACTGAGACTTGCACGTTTTTTTTGTTTTCTTGCTTTATCTATTGATTTGACTATTCTTCTTGAAACTTTTGAAAGTAAATCTTTATCAGTTCTGCTCAGAATGTTTCTCCATGTTTCGAGATGCCTGTAATCAAGCTGGGCAGTTAATCGAGGTTCAAGAGTTTTAAATTCCCCCCTGTTATGATAGCCCATATTATTAGATATAAAAAGAGTGTTGGCCTTTCCGCATATTGATTTGGGATAATATCCCAATCTTGCAAGGTCTTCATCCGTAACTATCTCATTTTTAGTCTTTGCATACCGTACGCTTAATTTATATTCAAACAAAAGTCTTTTTAGGGTAAGTTTGTGTGAACCTTTGGCATATATATATGCTGCGTTTGATTCATCCACATCATTTAAATATAAAAAAACTTTTACTGTGGGATAAGGGACATCAGCATGCGGATAAGCTGCGGAATGGAGATAGCTGGCTTTTTCATTATCAAGTGTTCTTCGTTGAAGGTACCAGAAATGATAATACGGAGTAAGCCTGTTTTTCCTGTGAACAACTGCCGAAGTGATTTCATTAATCACTTCATTATTAACAAAATATTTTGTAAAGGCAGGTGTGCTTGGTGCTGTAATCTTTTCAGCAATTGCCTCAAAATATTCAGGAAAGTCATTTTGTCTTTTTGAAAGTTCTTCAGGGTTATATTCAAATGGAGACCATCCATTGTAAGTTTCATCAAACTCTTTCCTTATCTGATTAAACTGCTCCGGAGGGAAAAAATCCGGAATGATTAATATTCCATCGTCATTAAGAGTTTTTACATATTGCGCAATATCTTTTCTAACTTTCTTAGGCTTCATCCGCCATATATTCATATATAATGTTCTTGCTATATGAAGGCCAAGCATATTTGCTACAACTCCACCCGCATATAGAGGCGGAGAACTGTCAAGAAAATTCTCCTTTAAGGCTTTACTCATAAACTATTATAATTTAAACTTCTTTTATGCAAGGACTGTGGTAAGAAAATACTTTTGCTATTTTTATATTAAAAAACCAGTCAACGAATATCATTTTTCTAATGATCAACTTCGGTCAAAATTTTGACTTTATGTATTTCATTAACTAGAATTTTGGAAGGAGTAATAAAAAATCCGGAAGGCTTATCGGGGCGAAAGCCTGAACTCTTTAAATTGCCATTTCCAATGATTTCTAATGGTGCAGTGAGGTCATCAAGAACATCTTTAGAATAACTGTTAAATTTTGAGTCAACTAATTCAAAGTATAAAGGATACACACCTGGTTTTATATTGATTTCTGTAAACTCTAATTCAATATCACCTTTTGTTCCTGCTGATACTATATTACTTGTTAATTCATAATGAGCTACAGTTAAACACTCCTTTGATAACCCTGATAATATTCCTATGGATATTGTTATTCCTTTCATTTCTTTGAATACTTCATAGGAAATTTTAAACCTAACAGTTTCCCCTAATTCAAACTTAAATTTTTTCTTTCCATAAGAGTCAAGCACTTCAATATTTGTAAATCGAATCATACCATTTCCCCGTCTGGTTAAATGGTTATTTATATCTGTGTTTGCATCAATCTTAATATCCCTTGTAAGTTCATTATAGAGCTTCAAGGAATCTTCAGTGCTACCTTGTGCGAATAGTTCTCCATTATTTAATATTATTGTTTTTTGACAAAGGTTTTTAATTGCCTGAAGATTATGACTGACAAAAATTACTGTCCTGCCTTCTTTCTCAGAAACATCATGCATCTTTCCAAGGCATTTTTTTTGGAATTCTGCATCTCCTACGGCAAGCACTTCATCTACAATTAAAATTTCAGGTTCAAGATGAGCAGCTACAGCAAATGCTAAACGTACATACATACCTGAAGAATATCTTTTTACAGGTGTATCAATGTATCTCTCTACTCCTGAAAAGTCAACTATGCTATCAAATTTACTCTTTATCTCATTCTGTGTCATTCCAAGAATTACACCGTTCAAATAGATATTATCTCTCCCAGTTAGTTCCGGATGAAAACCGGTACCCACTTCAAGCAAACTTGCAACTCTGCCTTTGACTTTTACTGATCCTTTCGTTGGACTCGCAACTCGTGAAAGTATTTTCAGAAGAGTTGATTTTCCTGCACCATTCTTTCCTATTATTCCGAATCTTTCACCATCCTTAACTTCAAAATTAATATTTTTTAAAGCCCATACAAATTCAGTTCGTCCCTTAATTACACGATTGTTTGTTTCTCCAATCTTTAAGTAAGGATCTTCTTTTCCTCTGATTCTGGCCACAAACCGGTTGAGGTCTTCTGCCATCGTTCTTCTTCCAACTAATCCAAGACGGTATAATTTTGATAACCCTTCTACTTTTATGACTTCGCTCATCTGATAATTTAAACTGTGTCCATAAAGGTTTTTTCCACTCTATTAAAAATGACAATTCCGATTGCCAAAATTATTATCATAAAAATGGTTGTGTAAATTAGATTTTCAGGATTGAAGCTTCCTGCTCCCAGGATTGAATACCTGAAGGTTTCTATTATAGAAGTCATGGGGTTTGCTAAAACAATCCATCTGTATTTATCGTCGAGAGCTGAAAGCGGATATATAACCGGAGTTGCATACATTAAAAGCTGAACTCCAAAACTAACCAGAAACGTTAAATCTCTGTATTTTGTAGTAAGGGAAGATACAATTATGCCAAAGCCCAATCCCAAGCCTGCCATTAACAATATTAGATATGGTATAATCAATATATAGATATTAGGGCTTACAGTAGAACCCTGGAACTTAAAATATATTAGGAAACCAATCAATAAGAATAACTGAATTGCAAATTTCATCAACAGGGATATAACATTTGATAACGGGCTTACAAGACGGGGAAAATAAACCTTGCCGAAGATATTTGCGTTAGTAATAAAAGTGGAAGAAGTCCTCGTAAGACAATCAGAAAAATATCCCCAGCATACAATTCCAGACATATAAAAAAGAATGGGAGGAATACCATCAGTAGGAATTTTTGCAATTTTTCCGAATACAATTGTAAATGTTATTGTAGTAAGTATTGGCTGAATAAAAAACCAAAATGGTCCAAGAATAGTTTGCTTATATACAGCTACAAAATCTCTTCTTACAAACATTAAGAGTAAATCTCTATACCGCCAAACATCTTTAAAATGGAAATTAAGCCAACCTGAAACCGGTTTTATCTCTAATGTCCATTCCGATTCCGAAGAAATTTTACTCATTATGATGTAGTAGGATCAAAATAAAAAAAGTGTGAATGCCTGTAAAAAATTTGGTTGTTGTGATTTATATGGTCGAAGAGAATAAAGAAATAGAAATAACTAATTAAATTTAATTTTTGATGTAGCAATATAGAATGAACTGAAATATTTCAATTATTTCAATATTTTTTTATTGGATTCAGGCTGAGAATAATAATAGTAATAATTATAATAATATCCGTACGAGCTCTTAAAATTAAAATTATTTAATACACATCCTAACAAATGATGGGGATATTTCTTGCTTAATCTTTCATAAGTTTTCCAAAAAGCATCGGCAGGTGTTTTATTAGCCTGACAAACTAATACTGTTCCATCAGTAATATTGTAAAGTATTTCAGAATCTGTTACGGTAATAAATGGTGGAGAATCAATTATAATAATATCATAAATTTCTTTTAACTTATGGATAAATTGTTTCATTTGGACTGAGCCTAATAATTCTGATGGATTTGGAGGTATAGTTCCACTTGTTATAAAATACAGGTTATCCATGGGGGTTCTTCTTGTAATGTCTTCAAGCGTTACATTTGTAAACAAATAATCGCTTAGTCCGGGAAATTTATCCGTCTCAAAAACATTATGTATTCTTGGTTTTCTTAAATCACAATCAAGTATTAATACACGTTTGCCTGCTTGAGCAAAACTACCTGCCAGATTTGATGCTACAATTGTTTTACCTTCAAATGGAATTGAACTGGTAACTAATATAGTTTTTAGTTGCTCAGATTCCAATCTTGAAAATTGAATACGCGTTCTCAATGCCTTAAATGCCTCAGATGCGGCAGAGTTGGATTTATTACCTACGATAAATTCCGGAGTAGTTACTCCATTTTTACTAATCGTATCAATTTTCGGAATCCACGATAATACACTTGCTCCTCTGCCTTCCAGTTCTTCCGGAGATTTAATCGATTTGTCAAGATAGTTTCTTACAAAGGCAAATGCTAATCCCAG
>JBBSDT010000151.1:0-7905 GCA_038240405.1 Ignavibacteria bacterium | reverse complement strand
GTATTGGTTGATTTGAGAATTACTCCATTTAATCCCACCGCATAAGCTATATTTGGTGTTGGTAAAGCTATTGCCCACATGAATGTAGTTGCACCGTTAAACATATTCGTCCAGTTCTGACCTGCATTTGTTGTGCGCAAAATCGACCCACTATTACCCCCAACTGCAAATCCCAAACTTGCATCATAGAATTTTACTCCTAATAATATTCCGCCGAAACCGGAGTTTAACAAATTCCAATTCAACCCTCCATTAGTTGTTTTCATAATAGTGCCAACAGTTCCAACCGCATATCCTGTATTCTCATTTACAAAATCTACTCCATTAAGAAAATTTCCCGCCGGAAGCGGCTGCTCCCAGAACCAGTTTGATTGGGATTTAATTGAAGTGCTGGTAAGTACAAATATTGAAAGAAGTAATAATGCTTTACTCATCAGGAGAATTATTTTTGAAAATATAATTGAAGTTCATTGTAATTTAAATCCAAACTTTGAGCTTCCCGGGATTATTGTAATATACTTTCATATCTTGATTTTAGAAATTTTAGCAATCTATACAAAGTTTTCCAGTTTGTCAAATTGTAAAAAACCAAATTTGTGAAAGTGAAAAAAGCATTTAAAAAGGATGGGCGTTTGGACGCACTTAAAAAGTTATCAAATTAATATGTTTGATAGCTTTTTTTATTGGTAAAAGTTATTTATTTGGAACTCATGGTGAGTTATTAAATAAATTTAAAAACAACATTTGAAATTAAAGTAAGCCCAAATTACAATTCACTGATGACTTATTTTCATTATATATTTTCTTCCATTTGCTCCCAAAGTTCAAGTGAACTAACCTGAATCTCCTCAGAATAATACGTTATAATTTTAGTAAATGCTCGTATCTTATGAATATAATTTTAATGCAAAAAGGAATATCTTATATTGAATTACACACAAAATGGCGGAACAGGTAATACAATCCGAAAAAAAACGGCTGATAATTGGAATTTCTTTAGGAGTTCTGCTTTTAATTATTGCTGCGGGAATTTACGCTGCTGGAATTATGATGGCATCAATGTTTGTATTTGGATGTGTAAAAAGCCCTCCTGATTGGCTTTATGGAATTTTCTTTATAGGTTTTCCAATACCCCTCGTTTTTATTTCTATTATTGTTCCCCTTCTATATATTAAACGCCAGAGATGGATGTGGATAGTCTTAAGTATTTTTAGCGGAATATTTCTAAGCGGGCTGGTTTTTCTGATTTGGTTTTTAATATTAACACAATATTGTTAAATAAAGGATTTCTTTAATTATCTGACTTTGAAATTCTCCTCTTCCTATGAACTGATAAAATTTATCTGAATCCCTGAAGGGCATAAAGTGAAATATGCGAAAACGACTAATTCCTTACATAGATTTAAGATTTATAAAAATTTAATAAAAGAAGTTGAACCCTGTAAGGTCAATGAAATATATGTATCAGATATAACATACCTAAGGGTCGAGTCTCCATAATATTTTTGCCATATTATAACACCATATGTATTAAATTTTACCAGATATGTTTGAGGGATTTAAAAACCAGTATTTAAACTAATTACTGATTCTCCCCCAACATGAAATAATTTCCATCTATTGTTTGGAAAAAATCATAAGCATAATCATTCCTCGGGCTTCCGAAAATTCTCTGCCAAGTTGTTGGTTGTGAATAAACGAGATTATATGAATTAAAAAAACTAAGCAACAACAAGCACATTTTAATAAATTTACTCATATCTATAATTTTGATTATAAATAACTTACATCAAATCTTTCAAAAGCTCAATAGAGTATTGCCGTAACCTGGCGAGACAATGCAGATGATGACAGAGAATTATAAATTTCAAATGATATATTAAATACTCAAAAAGAAGCTTGTTGAACTTAAGATTTTTCAGTGAATAGAGGCCACAAGCGAATAAATGATTTGCACAAGGTTTTAGAAATTGTAAAGTGTAAAGAAAACCATTTCGTTTTATGGTTTTAATATTGATTCTTAAAAAGGTGGGGATTTATATTTGAGATTGCTGATTGGATTCCCGCCTAAAGATCGCGGGAATGACAGGTAGAGGGAACTAGAAAAGAGATTGCTTCGTCGCCGGAAAAGCGCCGGCTCCTCGCAAAAGACAGGAGGGTGTAGCCCGACTGAAGTTGCTCAAAGACATGACATTTCTATTAAGTTATCACATTTCTATTTGGGTTAACACATCAATTTTGATTAAGTCTCTTGTAAATTGAAAATGCAATTTAATAGAAGTATATTACCATTAAATTTATATGGAATTAGAGAAGAACTTATTACACATAAAAAACAAAATTAAGGAAGTCTGTGAGAAAACGGGCCGGGATCCCGATGATATTACCCTTGTAGCTGTGAGTAAGTCCTTTCCTTTTTCTTCAATAATCGAGTTAAACAAGGCGGGTCAGATAAATTTTGGAGAAAATAAGATCAGGGAGTTAAGGAATAAATATTACAATATTTCATTTCAATATGAGGGAAACATAAACTGGCATATGGTTGGGCATCTTCAAAGCAATAAAGTAAAGAATGTTATTGCATTTATTGATTTGATTCATTCGATTGATAGTTTCAAGCTTGCAGAAGAAATAGATATAAACGCAAAAAAAATAAATAAAATTATCAATGTATTGATTCAGGTCAATACGAGTAACGAACCTCAAAAATATGGTGTGTTACCTGAGAATGCTGTTAGTCTCTGCAAGCAGATATCCTTACTAAGCAGCGTAAGGGTAAAAGGATTGATGACTATTGCCAGGCTGACCGAAGATAAGGAAGACATTCGTAACAGTTTTAAAACCTGCAAAAATTTGTATGATGAATTAAAGCCTGAAATTAAAGACTTTAGTTATCTTTCAATGGGAATGAGTAATGACTTTGAAATAGCCATCGAAGAAGGATCAACTATGCTCAGAATTGGCAGCGCAATATTCGGTGAACGGGAGTAGATTTTTTAATTTAAAAGAATATATAAAACATATGAATATTATTTCTCCAAAAGACATAAAGAAGTTGGATTTTAAAAAAACTTTCAGAGGTTTTGATCCTAATGAAGTCGAAGCATTCCTCGAAACTGTGAGTCTTCGGTATGAACGCCTTTTAGAAGAAAATACAAGCTTGAATGAAAAGCTAAAAGTTCTGACATCCGATATTGAAATTTATAAAGAAAATGAATCAACATTGCAAAGAGCAATTGTTAAAGCTCAGGACATTGTGGATGAGGTTCTGGAGAATGCCAAGAAAAAAGCTGAAAATATAGTTAAAGAAGCAGAATTAAATTCACAAAAAATATTTCAGGAAACTGAAAAAAATATTATGACAAGAAAGCAGGAGCTTGAAGAATTAAAGCTCCGCAATGACAAGCTTGTTGAAGATGTAAAATTATTTTTTATGGAAAAGCTTAATGAGATGGATGAATTTATCAAAGTCAGGAATGTATATCAGATGGAATTGGCAAAGCTGCATAACCAGGATGATGAAAACGATAATCACGCCGGGGAGGATACAAAATTAAAGAAGATTTCCATTAACACCGCAAACTCAAATTTTTCGGAGTAGTTCTAAGAGAATTGATGGATGACAGATAAACATATTGAAGCTGTTGAATTCCTCAAACCTCATTGTAAAGAACAATACAATATTGGAATAATTTTAGGAACGGGACTTGGCGGCCTGGTTAAGGACATTCAAATACACAAAAAAATAGATTATTCAGAAATCCCGAACTTCCCTGTCTCAACAGTCGAATCACATTCAGGTAAATTAATCTTTGGTTCTTTATCAGGTAATAACATTGTCGCCATGCAGGGGCGGTTTCATTACTATGAAGGATATTCTATGGATGAAGTTACTTTTCCAGTTCATGTATTGAATTCGATTGGCGTAAAATATCTAATTGTTTCCAATGCCTGCGGAGCCCTTAATCCGAAATTTAAGAAGACAGATCTTATGATTATGACATCTCATATAAATCTTCTTTTCGACTCTCCCTTGAAAAATAAAACGAAAGTTTTCTCAAACGTTAAAAATATTTATTCGAGGAGGCTTATAGAAATTGCCGAAGAAACCGCACTTGAAAATAATATAGCTGTTCAGAAAGGTGTTTACGTACCCGTCCAGGGCCCGAATCTTGAAACTTCTGCAGAATACCGAATGATAAGGAAATTAGGCGGAGACACTGTAGGAATGTCAACGATCCCAGAAGCGTTAACAGCGAATAATTTAGGAATAGAAGTTCTCGGACTTTCAATAATTACCGATAAAGGTTTTCCGGACACGCTTGAAATCGCTGTTCTAAAAGACATTCTGGAAGCTGCAAGTATAGCAGAGCCAAAGCTTACTCTTTTGATAAAAAAATTCGTTGCTAAGCTGAATAAAAAATTAATAAATATTAATTAATATAGTATGACCGAACAATTTGAAAAAATCTTAGAGTCTTCGGATTATATAAAAAATAAGTTTCCAAAAAGCTTCAAACCGCTTTCTGCGTTGATAATTGATGATGGTAATGATGTTCTGAAAGGTTTTAAGGAAATCTTAAAAATTGATTTTTCCAAAATCCCGAATTTCATCCATAATCCAAAAAGGAATCATTCGAAAATTCTTCTTGTAAGTGATAAAGAAAATGATATAATAGTTTACAATGGCAGGAATAAATATCATGACGGAATAAAGATGAGAGAAATCGGACATGCAATATATGTATTAAAATATCTCGGCATAAATAAAATAATTTCTGTTGATGAGGTAGGCCATTTAAATCCGAGATTTAAATGCGGCGAGCTTGCGTTGATTTACGATCATATCAACCTTATGGGCGACAATCCTCTTATCGGAAAAAACGATGATGCCCTCGGCCTAAGATTTCCGGATATGAGCAATGCGTATGATAAAAAGCTTTATCAAAAAGTTTATGAAGTACTGCAGGAAAAAATGATTAAAATAAATGAAGCTGTTTATCTTGGCACTACAGGTCCTCAAAGCGAGACGGATGCTGAGGCCCGGTTTTACAGAGATATTGGATCAGATGTAGTTGGATATTCGATAGTTCCGGAAAATATAACAGCGGTTCACTGCGGAATAAGCTTCATTGGAATAGGTCTAATCACCAGAGAATTAGTTGCCGACAAAATGATAGAGGATGAAAGAAGTGAAAAGCAAAAAATTAAAGATCAGAAAGAATATCTCAAAAAAGCAGAAAAGAAGCTGGATAATGTTTTGCGGGATATATTAAAAGCTATCTGAATTTAAAGCGTGACTTTGATTTTTTTTAAATATTCTTATCAATATAAAATTTTACTCCATGACCACTCGCCTTGAAATTCCGAAAATGTATAAGCTTTTTATCGGTGGAAAATTTACCCGTACGGAATCGGAAAGATATCTTGATGTGATTGATCCTAAGACTAAAGAAAAAATATGCAATATATCGCGTGCATCAAGAAAAGATTTGAGAAATTCTGTTGTAGCAGCCCGTACAGGCTTCAATGATTGGAACGGAAAAACAGCATATGAACGGGCACAGATTATGTACAGGCTTGCAGAAATGCTTGAAGGGAGGAAAGAACAATTTATTGATGAAGTTTATTTATCAACAAAACAAACAAAGTCAGAGAGTATTAAAGAAGTTCATAAAGCAATTGACAGGATTATATATTACGCCGGCTTTTGTGATAAGTATATGCAGCTGTTAGGAACTGTGAATCCTGTTCAGGCGGGTTATTTTAATTTTTCAATTCCCGAACCGACCGGAGTCGTAGGCATAGTGCTGCCTGATGAATTAAGTTTTCTTCCTTTGATATCAAGGGTTGCTGTCGTCCTGACCTCCGGAAACTCGTGCATAGTACTTGCAAATGAAAATTCTCCTCTTCCGGCTTTGACATTTTCCGAAGTTATTTCAACAAGCGATTTTCCATCCGGGGTGATAAATATTTTAACAGGACTAAAGAGCGAGATTTCACCGCATCTTGCCGGACATTTTGATGTCAATGCCATAGATTATTGCAACGAGAATATTGAGATGAAGAAGAATATGAAAGAATTATGTGCAAACAATGTAAAGAGATTTTATTCGCTTGAAAAAGAATGGAACTGGTTTTCGGATGACCGGAACGAGAACCTGCGAGAAATAGAAAAATTTGTGGAAATAAAAACTGTTTGGCACACTATGGGAATGTGAGTAAAGTTAACCTTAATCTTACCTGAAGCATTTCATGTCGAATTTTATAAAGTTAATCATAAGCATTGTTCTTTGCCAGCTTGCCGGAGTGATTGGAATGGTATTCACAATTAACTCCGTTCCGGGCTGGTATGCCTCATTAATCAAACCCACATTTAATCCTCCTGCATGGATCTTTGGACCAGTATGGGTAACTTTATATTTATTAATGGGAATTTCTCTTTTTATAATCTGGAAAGAGGGTTTAAAAAATAAAGAAGTGAAATCTGCATTTATAATTTTTGTTATACAATTAATTGTTAATGCTTCATGGTCAGTTGTTTTTTTCGGCGCTCATTCGGTAACAGGCGGTCTGGTGATTATAATAGTTTTATGGATTCTTATTTTAATTACTATTATTAAATTTATAAAAATATCAAGAACTGCCGCCATACTTCTGATACCATATTTACTCTGGGTTTCTTATGCATCCGTACTAATCTTCTCAATATTTAAGCTAAACTAATCTTAAAATTTCTATGCTAAATTACCGTTTTAAAATATTATTTGTTTTATACTTCCTTATAATAACAACCGATTATTCCGGCAGAATATATGCAGTTAATATCTCAAAAGTAAAAATCTCCGGGAATGATACTGCCATTGCCAAGGAAAAACTTTTTTTTGAAACAAATGAAATTGAATCAAGTGACCAGATCATAAGGCAACATCTTACAGACAATTTTCCTATTATTTCCGAAGATGAAATAAACAAAATTATTCTAAGCAAAACAATAATCCGGAATAACAATCAAAAAGGGGATAGTAATGTACTGTCTCCGGCTTCGGAAAATATCTATAAAGTAAAATTTGAAGTACCGGCAAATTATCTGGTTGATACAGCAAAGATTTTATGGGAGCTTAATATTCCGGGATTTCAGTCTAAATTGTACCAGTTATATAATGGCAGGCAAATATATATTGACACATGGCCTAACGTGGTAGGGAAACCCAGTACAAAAACTTATGCAGGAAATTACCAGGCTTACAGAATCAGAAACTGGCCCTTTTATAAGGATCCGGAACCTGATAAAAAAGACCTGCCACCTACTCCTCCCGGTCCCGGGAACCCGCTGGGACTGTTTGTTGTCCATTATGACGAAAATTCCCTGCGCTATTTTCACGGAACAAACAAGAACGGGTTGCTGAAAAGCAAGATGAGAAATCTTTCTCACGGATGCGTAAGAAATGATAACGATAATATTCAAAAGATGAAAGAATTTATCATCAAAAAGGTTGTAAAATCCAAAGATCTTTCCTCGTGGCTTAACAGCAGGAAGACGTTAATATATAACTTTGAGGAAGCCGATAAATTTCCGGTAAGAATAACATATAAAACTTATGATATGGATTCGGACAATTCTGGAAACTATATAATTTTATATAAAGACATTTATAATTACTCTAATACAAATAATATTGATCCGAAATGGAATGACCCTGCACTAATTACTTTGACAAATAAAGAGAATCTAATTGCCGACTACAGGGTAAGATTTGGAAAAGATATATCTGATGATGCTTTAAATATTATTGTAGAGTATCTGATAAATGACGGAGCGCCTTATGAAAAATATTATGTGGATGATCTGAAGAAAAAATTTATAATTCAAAATTAGAAGCTCTCATCCCGCCATCTTTGAAT
>JBBSDT010000150.1:0-7943 GCA_038240405.1 Ignavibacteria bacterium | reverse complement strand
TTAATTATGAGGCAACTGGCGGATTCTTCGAAAATATTGATTAAAATATTACGAAGCTTTCAAAAAAATAATGTAGTTTACATTATTAAAGTATTAAAGATGATGAACTATGTGGCTTTATCTATTTCTTCTGATACTTCTGATTATTTTCTCCATAATCTCATTATATTTATTGCTTGCATTAATGTTTAGTTGTTCAGATTTATTAAGATCATCCATAGAATTCTGAAACCTGTTCATAAGGAAATAAATGATACCTCTGGAAAAATAAGCAAGATAGCTGTCGGGATATGTTTGAATCCTGTCTCCGGTCAGTAAAAGTGCATTGTTATAATTTTCTAATTTCATAAAAAGTAAATCTCTTTTTGAATTAGTGAAGACTATATTAGAATCATAAAGCATGGCATTTGATATATCCTCAAAAACTTTATTTGTATCGTCAGCAAGAATATCCACCCAGGCCTTATTGATATATAACCTTGCATTTTTAGTATCCCTCGCAATAGCAGAATTTAAGTCAGCAATTGCATTTGGAAATTTTCCCTGCACCGTATATACCCTGCTCCTCCCTATATAGGCTTCCATATTATTCGGATTTATTCTGATAGCATCCGTAAAATCAGAAATTGCGGAAGTAAAATTTCCTTTCAGCATAAAAGTATTACCTCTATTTATATAGCCTTCGCTGTTATCTTTAGCAATTGTAACTACTCTCGTAAAATCATCGATGGCTCTTTGATAATCCCTCAAACTCTGATAGCAAAGTCCCCTGTAATTATATCCTTTATAATCATTTGACATGCTCTTTATATATTCATCAAAATAATTAATACCGTTCTCAAATTTGCTTCCGTAATAAGCCTCCAAACCTTTGTTAAAAATATCAGCCGGGGTAGTTTGAGAATAAATAAAACTGTTTTGTAGAAATAAGAATATGATTAAAAGGTATACCCATGTTTTCATTTTTCGGTTTTTGTTTTATTAATATTAAACAAACTCTTTTTATGTATCAATCATTTTATAAATCTCTTGTAGGAGCAAAGCAAAACTATAGGCGCAAGGCCTACAGCTACGGATTATTAATTTATCGGTATTGCTTATTAAATGTAATATTACAATTTTTAGCAATTTCTTTTTCCAAACTTAATTTACTTAAAACATGAAAAAAATCTTTCTTTCAGCAATATTAATTTCTGCCATATGCTATTTTTCTTCCTGCAGCTCGGTCACTGATATTTCAGGAACATGGGTAAAACCGGCAACACCCGCAAGAAAATATAGCAAGATCGTAGTTATTGGAATGATGGATGATATTGTTAAGAAATCTACAATTGAAAACAGCATAGTTAAGGATCTGAGAAGTAAAGGAATCAATGCAGTTGCCGGCTCAAATATAATGCCGGAGAATTTATATGATGCGGATAAAAATGGCTTAATTGACGATAAAGATAAGGACAAGGCTCTGATTGCTTCAGACCTCAAAGACCAGGGAGTAGACGGGGCATTTATATTTTCGTTGACCGATACCAAAGAGCAGGAACATTATGTACCCGGCACGACTTACTATCAGCCTTACACAGGTTATTATCCCTTTTATAATTATTTTTATACATCATATGAAAGAGTTCATACGCCGGGCTACATTACAAAGTCAACAAATGTTTTTTACGCAAGTAACTTTTATAACGTTAGCACCGGTGATTTGATCTGGTCTGCACAATCAGAAACAATTAACCCTCTGTCACTTAACGATTTTGCAAAATCATATTCTTCGGCGGTCGTAGACGATTTTCTTAACAGTGGTTTGATAATAAAATAGTTTCTTTAGTTTTAGAAAATCCCGGTAAAGATGATCTGAATTTACGTTTTATTTATTTCTAACCGTTAGCAGCCAATATTAATAAACTGACGGTTAGATTCTTTCGGTATCCAGGAAAATATTTTGCCTCTCTACAACCTCGTTTTTTAAGCATTGCCTTCAAAATCATGAAGTTTTCAATTAGAGATTGTTTCGTCATGGGAAAACGCTGCTACCCGCAAAGACAGTTTGGATATATACTCCATGGTAACTTAGGGTACCTCAATATAAAAAGTAATTCCAAGAATAATATTTTGACGGATTTGGTATCGACTGTGCATTATAAGGCTTATTGCTTTGAATCTCTTTTTGATAAGTGGTATATTTCTAAAATTTTGCAATAAATAAAAGACTAAACAGAAGGGAATTTAATGTCCGGAAAAATTTTAAAAACAATATTCTTAATCTTATTAATCAGTTTTATAACCCATGGCTGCGGAAACAAGAGTGATGATAAAACCGATAAGAGTCAAAATGAAAAGAAATCCAATATTGCTAATTCTGATCTCGTTACAAAAGATGATAAAGTAACAAAGGTATTATTAGCCATGAAGCCCGCGAAGGGTGACGTTTTTAAATACAAAATGAATGCAAAAACTTCCTCAAAAGAAAAAAGTCCCCTTACACAGAACAAAGAAATTACTTCAACCCAGGATATAAATTATTTTTATACCGAAGAAGTTAACGACGTTGCGTCCTCAGGAATTGTCACATTTAAAATAAAGTTTGACAGTATAAACATAGTTTCTTCCGCCTCATCAGTGGATTCCACTATGAGCGTGACTTATAATTCAAATAAGAAAGATTCAATGTGGTCTAAACCTGATTTTATACAATATAACTCAATCATGAATGAAGAGTTCTTCGGAAGAGTCAGTCCTCAGGGTGAAATTTCAGAAATTTATGGATTGGAAAAAGTTTATGAAAATATGTTCAAGGCTTTGGGAGATACACTGACCACCGAGCAAAAGCAGTCTATTAAAGATTCATTCGGGAATGATGCGATTAAAGCTGTTCTTCAGCAGCAGTTCCAGATTTTTCCTCAAAATGAAATATATAAGGATTCAACATGGATGCGTTCTTATGAGACACAGATACTGATCTTTCCCGTTAAGAATATTCTGAATTATAAGCTTAAAGATGTTAAAGAAGAAAATAACCAATATTTTTTAAATATAGATGCAGACCTTGCAGTGGACTTTATTGAGAAAGAAGTGAAAGATAAGAAAATGAATTATACTGTTGAGGATTCGAAAACAGGGGGTAAAGGAACAATAATTTATAATTTATCAAAGGGATGTGTTAAGAGCAAAGAAACGAACACAAATATCGAAATGAATATGAAGATTTCCGCAGGCAGTCAATCGGTAAAGACCGTTCAAAATGTTTCAACGGAGCTTAAAGTGTTTTTATTGTAATATCAATTTTTTTTATAATGATTCATCTCTTTCAGCAATGAGATGAATTTTTTTGTCTAATTATTACAAATGATGAAGCAGCTCAAAATTGTCCGGCACCCTTTGATCTCCCATTATATAACAATTATGAGGGATAAAAACACTACCCAGGTAGATTTCAAAAATTCACTTGATAAAGTCTCATATATTCTTGCTTCAGAGGCGCTTCTTTCAATAGAACTTGAAACAAAATATGTAAATACTCCATTTAAAAAAATTTCAGGAAGCAGGATAAAAGAGAAGGTTGTAATTCTTCCTATCCTGAGGGCTGGTCTGGGGCTCGTTCGGGGTTTTGTAGAATTATATCCTGAGGTAATTACGAGTCATATTGGAATTTACCGTGATGAAGAATCATTGAAACCTGTTCAGTATTATTTCAGATTTCCCAAAATAAAAGATAAAAAAGATCTTTATGTTATTGTAATTGACCCTATGATTGCTACAGGAGGCAGTGTTATTTTTACTATTCAATACCTTTTAAATATGGGTATAAAGAAGATTAAAGTAGTTTCATTGCTCTCAGCTCCGGAAGGAATTAATGCAATAGAAAAGCGTTTTAATAAAACTGAAAAAAAATTCCTGGAAATTATTACATGCAGCCTTGACGAAAGATTAAATGAAAAAGGATATATAATTCCGGGATTAGGGGATGCCGGCGACCGGATGTTCGGTACTTAAAAGAATTCTTTAAATTGAAAATAGCAATACATTGAGTTTAAAACAGAATCAGAAACGAATTTATTGCGGAAAGGAACATTTTTTGTGTATTTATTTTTATTAATTGCATGCCAGACTATTTAAGTTATGTTCAGTACATTTTACAAAAAAAAACTCGATGAGCTTCTCTATCATTGCCACAAAAATTTACCTGTCAACCTGGCTAATGACAAGATAATCACTCAGGCATTCAAGTTTGCTTATGAAGCCCATAAGAATGACAAACGTGCCTCAGGCGAGCCCTTTATATCCCACCCTTATGACGTTGCACTTATCCTTGCCCAGGAAATTCCTCTTGATTCTGTTTCAATTGCATCGGCTCTTCTTCATGATGTTGTAGAGGATACAAAATTTACCTTAAATGACATTAAGGCCGAGTTTGGAGATGAGATTGCAGAGATAGTAAACGGAGTCACAAAAATCGAAGGCATGTTTGAGAATTATGAGATGAAGCAGGTTGAATCTTATAAGAAAATGCTTCTGTCAATGACATCGGACATCCGTGTAATTTTAATCAAGTTTGCAGACAGACTGCACAACCTGCGCACGCTTGAGTTTCTATCTTCTGCCAAACAAATGCGTCTCGCCCAGGAAACATTGGAGATTTATGCTCCGCTTGCTCACAGATTTGGTCTTTCTTCCGTAAAAACAGAACTCGAAGATTTATCTTTTAAATACCTTGACAGGAAAATTTACGATGAACTTGCCAAGAAGCTGAAGGAAAAGAAAAAAGAGAGAGAAAAATTTATAAGAAAGTTTATTGAGCCCATTAACCAAAGGTTAATTCAGGAGGGTTATAAGTTCGAAATCGACGGAAGGGCAAAACATTTATACAGCATCTATAAAAAACTGAAGAGCCGCAACAAATCATTCGATGAAATCTATGACCTGTTTGCTGTAAGAATTATTCTTGACACCAAAAATAAGAATGACTGTTTCTCCGTCTATGGAATATGCTCTGAAATATATCTTCCTGTTCCCGAGAGATTTAAAGATTATATATCCCTGCCGAAACAAAATAACTATCAATCCATTCATACGACGTTAGTAAGCAAAGAAGGAAAAATGGTGGAGGTGCAGATCCGAACCGGAGAAATGCATGAAGTCGCAGAAAAGGGTATTGCAGCACACTGGAAATATAAAGAGAACAATAATCTGCATGATACAAACCTTGAAAACTGGATGAAGTGGATCAGAGAAACTCTTGAAACATCATCCAAAGATGAAACGACATCACAGGTCATCGAAAGTTTTAAGCTCAACCTTTATCAGGATGAAATTTATTGCTTTACTCCCAAAGGTGAGCTGAAAATTTTACCATCAGGCGCTACGGCTGTGGATTTTGCTTTTGAAATACATACGCAAATTGGATTGAAATGTATCGGAGCAAAGGTTAACGGAAAGATTGTCAACCTTGATACGCCTCTGAAAAGCGGCGATCAGGTGGAGATATTAACTTCAAAGAACCAGACTCCTAAAATAGACTGGGAAAAATTTGTTGTAACACATAAAGCACGGGCCGATATACGAAAATATTTTAATATTGAAAAAAGGAAACTGATTCAGGAAGGAAAGGATCTGTGGGAAAAGAAAGTTAAAAAAAATAAAATTCACATATCCGACGACGGGTTATCCAGAATTATACATAAGCTAAAATATAAAGACACCGGACATTTTTATTACAGTATTTCACAGGATGAAAATAAAGTGAATGAAGTAATTGATATTTTGACCGATAAGAGCAAGCTTCAGTCACTTGAGCAAAGAACTCATCAGGAAGATCCTAAGCTTCCCGAAAATAGTGTGACAAATTTTGATAAATTTGTCACTGAAGCACGAACAAATACAAACGGAATCAGCCTCAGCAGTAACTCGATACAAAACATTTCAGGGATTCATTATGAATTTGCCAAATGCTGTAGTCCAATTCCCGGCGATGATGTAATTGGCTTTATAAGCCAGGAGAAGGGAATAAGAATTCATAGAAAAAATTGTAAAAATGTTTTGAACTTATTTCTTAAAGAACCGGAAAGAATTATTCAGATCAACTGGAATGAAAAAGGTCCGGGAGAATTTACGGGAGGAATTAAAATTATTGGCGAGGACAGGCCCGGAATTTTAAACGAAATTACAAAGACAATTTCTAAAAACTTCAACTCAAACATCAAAAGCGTGGATATCAAGACAAAAAACTCAATGTTTGAAGGAACCTTGATCCTTAGCATACAAAATCTGAAGCAGTTAAACCAGATTATTGATAAAATTAATAACCAGGAAGGGGTATTCAGCGTAACAAGGTTTGAACAGTAGTTTGATTTTTAAAGATTACCTTAGTTCTTTAAACTATATAATAGAATTTAGGATTCTTCACATGATACTACTGCGCAGGCATAATCCTGTGTATGTGATATGCTGATTTCAAATTTTAAATTTGAAAATGTATTTTGTTTCAGATGTACAATATAAGGTTTACCCTTCTCATCGTTTATTATCTCAATATCTTTCCAACTGAATTGCTTTCCTATCCCTGTCCCAATTGACTTTGAATATGCCTCTTTAGATGCAAACCTGCCTGCAAAGTGCAATGGAGCGTTAACAAATTTTTTGCAATAGTTAATTTCATTTTCGGTGAGAATTCTTTGAAAAAACCTGTCTCCGTAATCATCCATAAGTTTCCTGATACGACCTACTTCGATTATGTCTATACCAATGCCTTTTATCATAGAATTTATTGAGAAGCATTTTCAATTTTAATAATATTGACAAGTTCTGAAATTGAATTTATGTCATAATCAGAATCAGGATTAACAGTATTAAAGGTATCTCCATACCTGGCGAAAACTGTTTTCATTCCCACTGCCTTTGCGCCGACCATATCGCGTTCAGCCCAGTCGCCTATCATAAGGCATTCATTGGGCTTTAGATTTAATTCTTCAAGCGCCATGTTAAAAGGAACCGGGGACGGCTTTCTTTCACGGGTCTCGTCATATGTAATGACCACGTCAAACATATGATGAAAATTAAGGTAAGATAATCTAAGCCAGGCTTCTTTGGAAGGAGCATCAGAAACAACAGCAAGTTTTAACCCCATTTTTATAAGTTCAATTAAAGTCGGGAAAACTCTCGGATAAGGCTTCAGAGCCGCTTCTCTGGCGGTTCTGTAAGCGACAATTCCGGCAGAAATAATTTTATAATCAATTTTACCGAGAACTTCTTTAAGCATTTTGTCAAAAACCTGCTGGTATTCAATTCCTTCTGCATCATATATCTTATTTATCAATTCTTTGATTTTGTCAAAAGATATATCCAGGCCAGCATCTATCATTGCAAAGGTTGCTGCATCAACGGCTACTCTCTTCAAAAGCATAAAATCAACCAGAGTATTATCCAAATCGAAGATAATGGCTTTTATCAATATTAATTAATTAAGTGGTTTTGCTATTATGTAACTGCCTCAGGATTATTTAAGGATTATTCCAAAGCTTAAATACTTCAATCCATTAAGCTACCGGCATCTGGCACAGATTCCAAAAAATTCCAGTGAATGGGAGATTTCGGAATATCCTTTTTTATTTAAGAGACTTTCCAGCTCTTTAAGAACGCAGGCTTCAACATTTTCAATCCGTTTGCATTTTTTGCAAACAATATGATGATGATGATGCCGGTCATATACAAGCTCGTATCTTTTGAACTCATCCTTAAAATCAATTTCATTTACAATCCCAAGCTCAGCAAAGAGATTGATCGTCCTGTAAACGGTTGCAAGGTCTATTTTTTTACTTTTCGTTTTGTTATGAATTTCTGCTATGGTTAAAGGGTCATGATTTGACTTCAGAATACCTAAAACAAGAAGCCTGGGGTAAGTAATTCTTTGTGAACGTGAATTTAGAATTACTTTAAATTCTTCAGTT
>JBBSDT010000149.1:0-7953 GCA_038240405.1 Ignavibacteria bacterium | reverse complement strand
TTAATATTATTTTGCTGAACAGGAGCATATACACATAAAATATAATCTGCGCTCTCCTGAGTTATTTTCATGATTTGTTCCTGGGGAAGAACCCCTAAATAATCAATTTGATTAGAAAATTTTTTTAATAAATCCTTAGTATAATTATCACTAAACCAACCGGCCATTATTATTTTTATTTGTGATTCAGTTTTCAACAGGCCTTCAACGATTTCCGTACCCCTTCTTAAGCCCATCCAGCCACTGTAAAGAATGGTTAAGCAATTTGAAGTTTCCTTTACTCCTTCGTGCTGGAAAAAGTAAGGATAATTTGGAACTACCACACATTTGTTTTGCACACATTGCGGCATAAGCCGTAAACGATTTTCATCTGTTATAATTATTTTATTTGCAGGGGCATACAATAAATATTTAATATGCTTAAGCTTTTCACCTCCTTTATTTTTAATAAGAAATATAGAATCGAATAGATCTAAAACAGTATGTTTAAAAAAAAACAGCGGGTAAAAAAATATATATAACTGCTCATTGATGATGTGAATGCTTTTTATTTTTTGAGTAAAGAGGAGTTTAATAAAAATTAAAATCTGTTTAATCAATACAGGAATCGAATTTCTTTTCCCTTTTACTAAAATCACTTTCTTGCAATAGGGCGCTACATAACAGTTTGCCATTTCGCCAACCCCAAAAAAAATAACTTCGCTGTACTTATTAAGCGATTTTACTTCCTTGTTTATCCGCATATCACTGCCATCATTTGTAGAAACAAATAATATTGTATCTGTATGCTTTTGCATTAATTAAAAATGAAAATATGGAATGATATACAATAGCAAACTTTTACCACGCTCTTAAACTTCTTAAACTATAGGACTTATTTTTTAATGCCAGCGCCGGTTTTTCAACATAATGCCAGCTAAGGAATGCCAAAATAAATACAGTTATCAATCCGGATATCAAAAACCAAAAATTTTGTGTTAAGGATAATTCAACCATTACATTCGCCACTACCATGTGAATAACATACACCCCATAAGAATAATCATTCCCTTTTAAAACTTTTTCAGAAAAACCCGGTTTAGAATATGCCAGAGATAAAATACTTATCCCAAGAATAATATCTGCTACCACACCTAACAAGTTTGGTGAATAGAGATCATGATATAAACCTAAATATCTGTCAAAAACAAGATAGAATATTATATAAATACCAAGCCATATTAAGCCTTTATCCTGCAAATATTTTTTTATTTTATTAAAATATAAATACAAAAAAATACCAACAGTAAAATGCAATAAGTAATACAGAATAGAAACCTCAAATAATTTTTTATATACAATTGGCAGTGATGATTGAGGAATGTATGTATATATTGCAAAGCTGCATGCAGCAAGGATCAACAATATAATATTTCCGAACTTTTTATTCAAAAAATATAATACAGGCACCAATAAATAAAATTCAAGTTCCACCGGTATAGTCCATAATGCACCATTAGGATTTCCCACTCCAAAATAACGCAATGCATCGGGTGTATAATACTGAAACAAAGTAACCTGCCCCATAAACCATACAATCAAACTTTTAAATGATAATGCACCACTTGCAAAAATGATTAAAAGAATGGTTGTAATAATAGTAATTACATAAATGAGCGGATAGATTCTTAGAAACCTGTTTTTAAAATATTTTTTTAAAGATTGATTGTTATCGTACGAAGCAAAAATTAAAAATCCGCTTATGGTAAAAAAAACCGGAACTCCCGGGAATGGCCGCAAGCAATCAAGAAAACCATTCCATAAACTTCCCGGACTGTTTATTTTAAGGTGGCCATTTACATGAAGGATGGCAACCTGGAAAGCAGCAAAGAGCCTGATCAAATCAAAGTTATTTTGCCTGTTAATCTTTATCATCCAATTGTCAATTTTTTCACTATTCTATCCACGGCCCTTCCATCGCCATAAGGATTATGAGCCTTTGTCATTTTGATATATTCTTTTTCATTGGATAAAAGATTTTCAATGCCCTGCGTTATTTTATCATAATCAGCGCCAACAAGTTTTGCGGTACCTGCATCAATCGCTTCAGGGCGTTCAGTTGTATCTCTCATTACCAAAACCGGTTTACCCAGGCTTGGCGCTTCTTCCTGTACACCGCCTGAATCGCTTACAATAAAATAAGATTGCTTCATGGCATACACAAAGTCAGGATAGCTTAATGGCTGTATCAAATGAATATTATCAATTCCATTTAAGATTTTTTTTACCGGCTTTTGTACATTAGGATTCAAATGAACAGGATAAACTATTTCAACTTCAGGATGCTTTTTCGCAATATGTTGTAATGCTTTGCAGATATTTATAAACCCTTCGCCAAAGTTTTCTCTTCTGTGCCCGGTAACCAAAATGATTCGTTGATGACTTTTAAAAATTTTACTGATTAAAGGATCAACTGCATCTTTACTAAAAGAACTCACTTTATTTTTTGCAAACAATAAAGAATCAATAACCGTGTTTCCTGTTACAATAATTTTATCAGGGCTTATTCCTTCCCTCAATAAATTCTGTTTATTTATTTCTGTTGCAGCAAAATTAAAATCAGTTAATTTACTTACTAATACCCTGTTGGCTTCTTCAGGGAAGGGCGATTGCAAATTGCCGGTTCTTAATCCTGCTTCTACATGGCCTACTTTTATTGCGGCATAAAATGCTGCAAGGCCGGTTGCCATACAGGTTGTAGTATCTCCATGCACTAAAATAATATCGGGACGATAAGATTTAAAAAGTTCCCGCAAGCCTTTTAAAACTTCGCAGGTAATATCTGTAAGGTCTTGCCCTGCCTTCATTATGTTTAAATCAAAATCAGGTTTTATTTCAAAAAAATCTAAAACCTGGTCGAGCATTTGACGGTGCTGGGCAGTTACACATACTCTATGTTCAATTTTTTTTGTAGCAGATAATTTACGGCACAGCATCGCCATTTTTATTGCTTCGGGCCTGGTGCCAAATACTGTTAATACCTTCATTTTTTTGTAAAAAGTTTTGAAAAATCTTTCCATTGATAGCTTTCAACAGAACTATAATTTCTTTGGCCGATGGCTTCCAATTGACATGGAGATATTTTTTTTATGGAAATAAGAGCTTCAGTTATAGATTCATTATAAAGTAATTGGCTTTGCTCTTTTAACCTGTATTTCACTACTCCTTTATTTGGAGCAATAACAGGTTTTTTGAAACCCATTGCCAGAATTACTGAACCTGAATTTTCTATTTGTTTGAACGGACAGGCAACTACATTACTGGCATTAAAAAAAAATTGTAATGTTTCTTCGGATTGATGCCCCAATACTAATTTAATATCATTTTTATTCTTGCATTTTTCTGCAACTTCCTTTGAATAGTTCTTATTAAACGGATAGCCCGCAATTATCAATTTCCAATTCGTTTCCCTATGTTCCAAAAATCCATCAATCAATTCTATTATTCCTTTGTATGGCCTTATGCTTCCCAAACAAAGGATTACAAAATCATCAGGTGCATATTCAAAATACTTTCTTGCTGTTTCAGTATTTATATCATTGGGATAATAGCTTGCATAACTGCCTTCAGGCTGAATATAAAATTTATTCAAGTCTACACCTTTCCATTTCTCTGAAACTTTTTCAATTGTTTTTTGATTAAATACCCTGACAAAATCGGCATATTTAAAAACAATTGCCTGGGCTTTATAGTCTATTTCAGGATTATAAAATTCATGCCGGTCCAGGTTATGTAGTGTGTAAGCTATCTTACATTTTGTAAGCCGGCTGATAAAAAAAAGTTGAAAGCAAATCCAGTAAAATGCCATCCATTTAAAAGGGTTTGGCAAATTAATTGAATAAAAAGTATAGAGCCAGTCAAAGTGAATCCAATCAGGCCGTTTTAAAAACCATGTAAGCAAGATGCAAAAAAATCTTTTTGAATAACCATAGCCAACATCAAAGCCACCTTCACGTAAACCTTCCATTGTTAATTTTTGATAAGGGTTTTCGATTCCTTCTTTAGGAAGTAAGCAGATTTTAGTTAACCTGCCTGGCATATAATTTTAAAAGATGATTTTCTCAAATCCTTTATGGTTACAAAATATAAAAATCTAAATATTTTATGGGTTAATTCAAATCCACTTTTTACAATTCCTTTATTGGAAGCAATATTTGAAGATGCTGCGTACATAAAACTTGGATATTCATTTTCTTGTATTGATAACCTGGTAATCAAAGATGAATAATAACCTTTTCCTCTAAGTTTTTCAGGAGTAATACAATCAAAAATGCAATTTACTTTGTAGGAAAAAATCAGAGTTTTGTTTAATTCGCCAACAAAATGTTTAGTTCCATTTCTTATCCATGCAAAACTACATGGCTCATTTTCTTTATTAAGAAGATAAAATAATTTATTACCATCTTGCCATCTTTTCATACAAGTATTTTCAGGAAAATATTCAAATATCCATTTGTTATTTACCAAGGCAGAAAGAGAAAATAGTTTAATATTTTCTTCGGGATGTAATAGATCCTTTCCTTTAAAATGATAAAGAAGAATTGTAGTAAACCCGGGGATTTTCATTATAACTTAATCCTGAATAATTTTGAATATAAGGCATTCGGAAATCTGGCAATTGTAAAATAATTAACCACATCATTCATGTACCTGAACTTATATTCTTCTATACCACACCCCATATCTAAAATTGCCAGTTCTTCATTTATCATGAAATCCAATATGGCTTTTAATAATACCGATCCTGGAGATTTGGACCTTTGTTTAATATCAAAAGCAGGTATCTGGTATAAAAATGAGTCTCCAATCATAAAACCAAGATGCATTGCCAATAATTCATCCTCTGACTTAATATAATTTAAAACTATTCTGCCATATTCCGGAATCTTCAAATTGCATAAAGCATGATAAACTTCTTTATATACTTCCTGGCAAAATTTACTAACAATTCCGTTGCTATCCCATCTTTTTATGTGCAACTCAAAAAATTGATTTAAGATTTTTTGCTGAATGTTATCTTTTAAATGGTGAATGTCAACTTTAGTTTTTTTACTTAATGATTTATAATCGCGGCTAATCCCTTTTTTAAGACTTGCCTTTAGAATTTCATCTTTAGAATTTTTTAATATCGGATTAGAGGAAATTGAATATACAAATGATTCCTTTACTTCTTTTTTAAAAAACTCTGTATAAAACGGTGAACAGTTATGATAAAAAATTGATTCCTTTTTTGCAGCAATTGACAATTGCTGAAAGAATTCATTATAAAAACCGGGATTGATAACGGGCATATTATACTCGGCTATTTTATAACCGCCGGGAACAAGGCAATTAATATTAATCCCTCTCAATTTAATTTTAGTTTTTCTGAAAGCATCAAACCCAATCAATTTATCATCATCAAATACGGAAAATAAAAAACAAGGTTCTATTTTACTGAATGCATTTAAACATTCAAACAAAAAATATGGATGATTAAAATAACTTTTTTTTAAAATTGGTAGTGATTCAAACAAATCCAAATATTCTTGCGACCGCAATGGTGAAAAATCTTCAGTAAGTTCGCTTCTTATCATTTATTTGAATAATCTATTTACTCCTGCTACTATTCCAAAGAATTGTGCCTTAGTGGAAATATTGCCCATATTGATCCGCGGTATAAAGAGATTATTTTTTTCAAATCCTTTCGTTGTGTTTACAAACGCATGTTTATATCCTGCTTCACTTGCTAAATCCCTTACTTTATTATTCACTTCATTTGCTGAACCATAAGGGTAAACCAATGTATCGCATTCTCCCAATTCTTTTACACAATAATCTCTTGAAATTTTTAATTCTCTTACAATTTCCATATCAGATAACATAGATAACTTACGATGAGTGTGCGTATGAGAAGCAATTAAATGGCCATTACCCTGTAAATATTTTACATCTGTTATATTCATTGGGGAATATCTCAATTTTGGAAATGAATTTCTTTTCAAAAACAAATTGTTCATTGATAAAATATTATCAAGGTATTCATATACATGATCCATTTTATAATTCACCTGGATATACTCTGTGAGTGTTGAAGCAGTTTTATTCAGGTTCTCTTTGGTAATTTTTTTTCCGGATATAGATGGCTGATCCGGAACAACTAATTTTTTATTTAATAAGCTTTTCAGCATTAAAAAAATTTGATCACGCCATATAAATTCAATATCATTTTTTACAAGGCCACTAACGACACCAAACATAGCAGTGATGCGATATTTCTTTAAGATAGGCTCTACTATTTCAATGTGATTAAGCATACCATCATCTAAGCTCAGATAAATTCCTTTTTTACCCGGCTCCACTATTTCTGATGCAGTTTGAATTTTAAATTTTTGCAAAATTGATTTTAGATGAAATTCAAATATATCTGCTGCTATATCTACATTATTAGTAAAAAAGGGAGTAAGCGCAGAAGTGGGTAAAACATTATGATAGGTTAAGATTAATTTGCCCTGCTGCTGCTTTCTATCGATCAAATAACTGCTAAGCCTGCTTTGGTAAAATGCACTATAAATAAAATTTTTTATCAATATATTATTTGAACCAGGGTTTATAATATAACGTATAATTCAAAGCACTTTTTCTTGTACCAATCACCTTAGCCGGTACTCCGCCTGCAATGCTCATTGGAGGAATGTCTTTTGTAACAACTGCACCCGTTGCTATAACCACACCTCTGCCAATTTTTACTCCGGGAAGAATAGTAACTCTTGATGCTATCCATACGAAATCTTCGATAATTACATCGGCGCCGGTATCTAAATGGTAATCATCATGTACATCATGCTCCAAAGTCCAGATATTTGTTTCCTGTGCTATGTCAACATTATTACCTATTATTAACTTTCCCCCGCGACCATCGAGTAAAACTTTTTTATTAATTACGGTATTATTACCTACTGAAATATTTTCCCCTTTTCTAAATTCGACACCCATTAGAAAAGAAGAATTTATACCAAGGCTTTTTATAGTATTGCGGATAAAAAAAATTCTTATAGAATGGAAAGGTATATACATGATCCATTCACGAAACAGATAATCTTTAAATCCTAATGAGCAGATATATATTTGTAATAGTAACCGCTTCATGAGGAAACCAAATTCTTACTAAACTCTGAAAAAGAATAAACAGGAAATTCTCTTTTTACCCTAGCATTGATTCCTAAATATTTTTCCGCATCATTCGCTTCTAAAAAATCATTATACTCTTTTAAATTTTTAAGAGTATTTAATTTTGTTGGATTTACTAAGTATTTATCATTTTGATATTGATGAATAAATGCATATAGGGATAATCCTTCTTTTTTTTCATAACCAAAATCCACAATAAAACCGGGTGTTTTAGTGAAACAGGCCTCGAGGCCAAGTGTAGTGCCCAAATGCAGGAATGCTTTTGCATTCCATATTTTTTCAAACTTTAAATAAATGTCTTTGTCATTTATTGAAAGATCTTTATTTCTGAAAGAATCATCCAAAATCACATTAGGCAACATTCTTAGTTCTTCATACAAAGACCATTGATCAAGTACAGGATAAGGCCGCACTATAAATTTAAGGTGTGGGGCTTTTTCTAAAGTTAATTCTGTCAGTTGCTTTATCACTTTTATTTCTTGCGGCACTATTTCTTTTATACCTATTGCACAACCAAAATAAATGTATTCAAAAGGATAAGTTCTTTGTAAAGTTTGTAATCCTTTATTAAGAAATTCAAATAAAAAACCAAACTGGCTTGCACCTTTTACTTTAATATTAGCTGCATCAATTCCCTGTAATTCCACAATATCATCTTTTATTCCTTCTGACCAACATACATATTTTACTTGTTTAGAAAACCTTGTGTGCTTGCATGGATGATCCCAGCTATAAACATAAGTA
>JBBSDT010000148.1:0-7997 GCA_038240405.1 Ignavibacteria bacterium | reverse complement strand
TTTATTTTAAGAAATTTAATAAGTATCTCTTCAAAGATCGTAGATAAATGTTTTGATCCCACTTCTAATACTTTTTCAATTCTTGACGACGCTGAACAAAGGATACTGGATGTTTCAGAATCTTTATCAAAGAAAAAAGTTTTATCTGTAAAAGATGAACTCGATCATTTCATTAAGAATATCGGTGATCAGAGGGACAATAAGAACCCTATCGTAGGTGTTCCCACGGGTTTTACAGAACTTGATGATCTGACTGCAGGTTTCCAAAAATCAGAATTAATTGTAATTGCCGGGCGTCCCTCTCATGGTAAAACTGCATTCTCTATGAATATTGCCAGAAATGCCTGTATAGATCATGGAAAATCTGTTGCAATATTCAGCCTGGAGATGTCGTTCAGAGAATTATTGCTGAGACTTCTTGCAGGAGAGGCAAGAGTAGATGGAACCAAATTGAAAACCGGAAAATCCAGTCCTGATGAATGGAAAAGAGTTCTGCACAATTATCATAAACTTAAAACTAATTTGTACATTGATGATACCAGCGAACTTACAATACTTGAGATAAGAGCAAAGGCCAGAAGAATGAAAATGGATTATGGAATTGATATGATTATTATAGACTATTTACAATTAGTAAGAGGACCTGAAAATTCGGAACGAAGGGACTTGGAGGTAGCATATGTTTCACGTGGTTTAAAGGCTCTTGCAAAGGAGCTTGACATACCGGTAGTTGCTTGTGCACAGCTTAATCGTGCAATTGAACAGAGAGGGAAAGAGAAAAGACCACAACTAGCTGACTTAAGAGAATCCGGTGCAATTGAGCAGGATGCTGATGTTGTAATTTTTGTCCACCGGCCGATTATGAGCGGGATGAAAATAAATCAGGACGATCCGGATTACGATGAACAGCTGCGAAAGGCTGAAATAATTATAGGCAAACAGAGAAACGGACCTGTAGATGACTTCAATCTGGTTTTTCTGAGGGAATATGCAAAGTTTGAGAACAGAGTAAGACATCCGGTTATAAATATTCCCGCCAACATTAATGAGCAAAGCCCATTCTGATTCTTAATTTAGAACAAAAAAAAACCCGGACTTTAATAAGGGACGGGATTTTTTTAAAATATATAAAATTTCTCTACAATTTCTTTTCAGTTTTATTCTTTGTGGTACATTTACTTCCATCACAACATTTGTCTTTCGTGCAGGTGAGTCCCTTTTCTTTTACAGAAGCAGCAATTACTTCCGGATTAGTATCAGCAGAAGAATAATAAATCTTTACTCCTGTCAAATGCGAGGAACTGCTGGTCTCACCGTAACTGATTTCTTTTACTCCCGGAATTTCCATAAGTTTTCCTGACATCTCAGTTTTGCATCCGTCACAATGAATTTTATCGGTGACAAATTCATATACGGCTTTATTATCGTGACCATCAGAAATGCTTGCCCCGTTAATGTTTTGTTCTGAATTATTAATTTTGTTTTCTGTTGAGCTGCTTTTATGATTGCATTGTGAGGAACAATCCTTCTTACTATCCTTGCCATCCTTATCATCGGCAATAAGAATATTCTTCTGCGTGTATAAGAAGCCGAATACCAATATTAATATTAATGAGCAAGTAATTAAAATTTTCTTTTTCATTTTGATTTTTATTATGGATAAATTAATAAATTATTTTTAAACTTTATTTATTACATGGTATCATCATCGGACGGGTCATTATTATTAATTTCCGGATTTTCCTCGGAATCATCATCCGGATCCGTATTGCACCCTTTATGATTTTGTTTAACCTGGATCTTAGGAATTAAAATTTTCTCTTTATTTCCGTTAATTATAATGGTCTTTTTTTTGTATTCCATCCTGAACTGTCTACATTCGGTTTTTTTCTGTTCATAGGTTTTAGCGGTGGTTTTTTCCGGATAATAATATTTATAACGATAGACATTTCCATTTACCATATAATTGTATTCAAAACCATTACCCGTATAAATTTCAGTACCAAGATTTGATTCGGAATTCTCAAAATTCTTATGAATCAGGCTTGATCCTGATTTAAGATTGTTAACGTCAGCAATCCCATTGCTTACATTCCCCGATTTATTAATCTTCAATTCCTTACTTTGTTTACTTTCAGTTTTTGATAAATCGTTTTTTATCAAATGCTCAAGTTCTGCGGTGAAATCTATGTTCTTATCCGGAACAGCTCTCTGAAATTTAGCCTGATTATTTGCTACAATTTCTGAAAATAACTCATCTCCGGGAATAGTTTCATTTTTTACCTTAAACTCAATTGTGTTTTTCTTCTTTAGAAAAAACTTTGATCTAAGTTTTAAATTCTTATCGGTTTTTTTTACGAGGGAATTAAATGGCTGGCAATCAGTTGGAAAATATTGTTCAACATCATTGGAGCTGATAACTGCCTTGATTGAATTCTGAAAATCCTCGTTTATATCCTGTCCAAACTGATAATAAATGAAACCGGCGAGCAGGGATACAATTACGGATGAAATAAATCGTGATTTATCTTTCATAGCAATTGCAGTTTAGGTTTTGTTGAAATAAGATATGTGCAATATAATCTTTTTATTTAAGAAATGAAATTATTTTTTTCTATACTCCTGGATATCTTGTTGTATCGCCGTAATCCTGTTTTCCGGGTCGGGATGGGTACTCATAAACTCCGGAGATTTGTTTCCCCTTGCGGATTGCTTTAATATTTTCATTACTTCGATCATTGCCTCCGGTTCATAACCCGTTTCAATCAGGTATTTTACACCAAGCTTATCAGCCTCGAGCTCATCTGCTCTTCCGTATTTCATGTTTATCATATTTCCGACGTATCTTGAGATTGCAGAATGGAAGTTGGGGGATCCAGGATCATAAAGAGCAACATCGGAGGCCTGAATAAGACCCTGTGTCAGTTCATCCTTCGCCATATGTTCTGCAGAATGTCTTGCAATGACATGGCCAATTTCATGCCCCAGCACTCCGGCAATCTGATCCTCGGTAGAAAGCAGTTTTAATAACCCAATTGTTATAAAAACCTGACCACCAGGCAAGGCAAAGGCATTTACAGTATTTGGATCGGCAAGTACATGAAAATTAAATTTATAGGGTGACTTGCTGCCTTCAGTTTCTGCAACTATTTTCTGGCCAATCCTATCAATCATTGTATCAATTTTGATATCCCGGTACTCCCCTCCCATTTGTTGAATCATTTCCGGAGCACTTTGAAGTCCTAATTTTACTTCCTGTTCGGGTGTAATGCCTATTTTTTGTTTCTCACCTGTTACAGTGTTAACTTGCGTCTTACTGTAATAGGAAATTATTGCAATTATTGCAATAATTGCACCTATAATTAGTTTTGGATTTAAAAAACGACTTAGCATATTATTTAATTTATTCTTTTAATTGCTACTAAAGTCCTGTCATCACAATAGACTCCGTGTGCAGAAAATACCGAAACATCTTCACTTATCAACTCACAAATCTCCTTTGGGGTCTTATCTTTGTATTTTAATAATACATTTTTAAGCGCTTCATCGCCATAAAATTCGAACTTCTCATTGGTGGCTTCCACAATTCCATCGGTATATAATAATAAGATGTCATTTTTTTTAAAGTTGATGCTGTCAACATAATATTTCTGGTACGGGGCTGGTCCTAGCACGGGTCCCGTCGAAGGCAAACTTTCAATCGAGTTTGATTCCGATTTATAAAATAAAGGTGGATTTTGACCTGCATTAACAAACTGACAAAGACCTTTTTTATCAGTTATAAGCTCGCAATAAAATAATGTTACAAATCTTTCATATGGGAAAGTTTCATATACAAGATTATTTATTTTACTCATCATAGTAGTCATTTTTACCTGATATCCAACTCCCATTTTTAATGCACCGGATATATAAAGCGCCTGTGCAGCGGCTGAAATACCTTTGGAAGCCGCATCGCCTATAGCTATACCCACTCTTTCTTCATCCTCGCTTTCCAGATAATCAAAGAAATCGCCTCCGACAATTTTGTCCGGAAGCGAAAGCCCGAACATTTCATAGTTACCAAATTTCATTTCATGCTCTGGTAAAATACTTTGCTGTATTTCTCTGGCTTTCTCGAGCTCCTGTATGTTTTCCTTTGCAGTGGACTCAATATCCTTTGTTCTCAAAATAGAACTGAGGGTCATGCTTATAATATTAAGAGTATTAAGCAAGTTTTCTTCCAGCGTTTTCGCATTCAAAGCAATTAAATATTCATAGAGCAGATATTGCTCCTCTTTACCATCTTGCATGCCATCTTTAAACTTATATCTTTCTCCGACTCCCGTTGCTGAGTAATGATAAATTCCTTTATCTATCAGGTATTTTTCTGTTTCATCGGCAATAACAGATCTGTACAGCCCAACCTTTTTGAACATTGGATATTTTATCACTTTTAGTTCATAATTCTTTTCAATCAGTTCAACTTCTCCCATCTGTTCAATAAGAATATACGCGTCTTTGCTTTCGTTGAGCTTCCATAATCTTCCGCCCATTATTTTGATTTCTTCGTTCTTAATAATCTCTTCAAGAACGTAGCTTAAAAGCCCTGTCTCATTGGCAATCTTCGGAGCTTGCTTGATAATGTTTTCTAAGGTTCTGTATAATTTTTTTTGTTCCATGCTGATATGATTTTATCTAAACTTTTAGAATTTTGTGTTTTATATTTTTATCCAGTTTTAATTTATTCCGTTCATAATAAATCTCTCCAAGCTCTGCGCCTACGACAAAAATTACGGACAGGTAGTAAATATAAAAAATACTTATTACAATCGTGGCATACGTTCCGTATATTCTTCCATAGTTTGCAATCTTCAAAATATATATGGAAAATAAGAATTTCAAAGCTTCAAAAAAGAAGGATGCAGCAAATGTAGAATATAAAATCACTCTTTTATTAAATTTCCAATGCGGAACTAAGGCGTAAAGAACATAAAAAAGACAAAATGAAATAATAAAACCTACAACCATTGGAATAAATTTTTCAAATAAGGTAAGGGTTATCAATTGCCCGAAAATTCCCTGCGAATATTCTTCAAAAACTTGTACTGAAGAAGTAACAGCCATTGATAATAAAAATAATACTACACTCAAAATTACAAGAATAAAGTCCCGCAATTTTCCAATGAAATAATTTAATTCCGAATTTATTCTGTACACCTTTCTCAAAACTTCTCTCATGACGCTGAATAATCCGCTTACAGTCCAGAATAACCCGGCAAGTCCTAATGCTCCTGTCAGAAATGTATTTGAAGTCAGCTCTTTTGTCTTATCAGTCAGCTCAAATATGAATCGCTCTTTATATTGTCCGGGAAGTGGGACAATACTGTTCAGATAATTTATGAGGCGGCCCTGAACCGTTGCACTGTCCAGATATATCCCAAGAATTGTAAGTAAAATCAGGGTGAATGGAATTACACATATAAGCATATTAAAGGAAATTCCTGACGACATGATCCAAATATGGTCATTATCAAATTTTTTCAAAAGGTTGTTTATGTAATAATCGAGTATTTCATAGAGCTTCAGTTTCTTAATGCGGGTAGATATTTTATCCATACACTACTTAAGTTTCCCCGTTTTGTTTTCTACATTGTCCAAAAATTTTTCATCGAATACTATTTCAATCATATCAAGAATCAAATTGCCGGTATTTGTATCTTTAGAAATATGCTCAGTCTTTTTGCGTATAAACCGGTAGGCAGCTTCACACCCTTTGCCACTTTTTAAAGGCCTTAGATAATCAATGCCTTGTACAGCGCACAAAAATTCTATTGCAATAATTTTCTTTACATTGTTAATAACATCATAACATTTCCTTGCACTTATTGAGCCCATTGAATTGTGATCCTCGTGATTTGCGCTGGTTGGAATAGAATCCACAGAAGCCGGATGACAAAGAATTTTATTTTCACTTACCAAAGATGCAGCTGTGTATTGAGCTATCATTAATCCTGAATTGAGACCTCCGTTGTCAGCAAGAAACCGGGGGAGCCCGCTAAGGCTTCCGTCAATCAACCGTGCAATTCTTCTTTCACTTATATTGCCAAGTTCGCTTAAAGCAATAGCAAGGAAATCGCCGGCAAATGCCAGAGGTTCTCCGTGAAAATTTCCCCCTTCAATATGTTCTCCGATTTCAGAAAATATTAAAGGATTGTCAGTTGCCGAGTTGATCTCTATTTCAAGAGTATTTTTACAAAATTCAATTGTATCTTTTACCGCTCCATGTACCTGTGGCATGCAGCGCAACGAATAAGCATCCTGAATTTTTCCGCAATTTTTATGGGATAACATGATTTCACTTTTTTCCAAAAGACTTCTTAGATTTTTTGCGGAATCTGATTGTCCTTGATGTGGTCTTACTCTCTGCAGACGCTCCGAAAAGGGTTTTGATGTGCCCCTTAGACTTTCAAGCGACAGGCTACCGGCTATATCCGCCATCTTTGATAAATATTCAGCGTCGTATATTGATTTGCAAAGATAAGCAGACATCATTTGCGTACCGTTAATTAATGCAAGACCCTCTTTAGCTGAAAGTTTTAATACCGGAATATTTTTTTCTTTAAGTGCATATTTGGATTCTAAAATACGGTTATCGATTTTGCAGAATCCTTCTCCGATAAGTGTTAAAGCAAGATGTGCCAGAGGCGCCAGATCTCCTGAACTTCCCACAGAGCCCTGGGAGGGAACTAAAGGAATAATAGCCGAATTAAAAATTCTTACAAGGTGATTTATTAACTCAAGTCTTACTCCGGAATATCCGGTCACAAGGGAATTAATTCTGAAAAGAAGCATCAGCCGGACAATATAATCCGGAATATATTTACCAACGCCTGCCGCATGGGACCGTAAAAGATTTTTCTGTAATTGCTCAAGTTCGTTTTTGGAAATTTTTATATCCTTGAATTGTCCAAAACCGGTTGTAATGCCGTAAATTACTTCGTCATCTTCTATCCATTTTTCTACAAGCTTTCGAGAGGCATTGATTTTGTTAACAGAAGCTTTACTAAGTGAAAGGTTTTTATTTTCAAGTACGATTTTTACTGAATTTTCTACTGTAAGAGTATTCCCTGTAATCAGAAAATTTTTTACTGGCATGGGATAATATACATATGAAGGAAAGAATTATAAAGATAGAAGGAACGTGGTGAAGAACTTCTGAATAAAAGTATGAATTATAATAATAGTTAAAAATTTTTCTATGCTAAAATTTAAATAGCAAGTTTTTATTTTTTATCACTCTTGATATAATTTTCGGCAAAAATTTCTGCTTCCTTTTTACTATAGAACCAATACGAAATAATTTTTTTTTTGAAAAATAAAATCTTCTTATACACGTTGACGATCCACATTGATGGATCCGAATATCTATTGTTCAACACAATAAGCGTATTTCCCTGGCCTGTGTATATTTTTTCAAAATCCTGCATTCAGTTGTTGGTTATCGAAATTAATTTTATTTGCAGATAAATAGAAAGAAGAAAACATTCTAAGTTATCATTTTATAAATAGTCCATTTTTGTGAACCAGGCACAATGTAAGGTGCAAGAGCATCTGAATATTTTTTAAACTGGGGAAGTGACATGTCTGCTAATGCATTTTCAAAGGAATCAAGAGAGTCAAATATGTATTCATCGATAATAAGAGAGGGGCTTGCACCAACATAACCATTCATCATTCGACTTTGAGACAATTTAAAATTAGATGACTTGAATTTTTCCTCTCCCCATTTTTTCATGATTTCAACTGCCTCTTTTTGTTTTCCGAAAACGATCTCCAATGACCACTGACAAATAAACTTGTTAGCTGAATTAGCCATTTTATAAATATTGATTTGAAGAAATGTAAACTAACATTATCAAATGAATAATGATATGTCTTTAGTAACACGGATCTCCTGATAAGAATTTTTGTACAGGCAAAGAAACGGGAATGTGATAAAGTTTTATCCAACGACA
>JBBSDT010000147.1:0-8040 GCA_038240405.1 Ignavibacteria bacterium | reverse complement strand
GAGTACAATCCAAATTATAAAAACGCATTTTGCTCTTAAAACAACATACGCGTATGTTGTTTATACTTGATTATTAACACAGTACCTTTCTTTTCATCGTTGAAAAGAAAGCGGGTAATATAAGTGCATATTGACTTAGAAATGAATTTATTTTGGACGGATGTGATTCTAATTACCAATAGGGTCCTCCTGTTTACTACAGTTTCAGGCAAAAAAAAATTTCTCGCGATCAACCGCATTCATAATCAAGAACACGAATTGTTTTTTCATATAACTCTTTTGCTCTTTCAGGAGTGCGGCCAATGCACACAGCGCCAAGTTTTCCGAATTCAGAAAGCGCTCCTATAAGATGAAACACTACTCCCTCCTGAGCAGCACCGTCATACATCAGTCCCTGAAACATTGCTATATCAATAAGATCATTCGGAGTTGTGCCGATATACCGGTCGCTTTGAATATTGTCGGATGCAAAATAATATCTGCGGTTGCCGCTTGCAGTAAGATATTCTCCATCCTTAGCATCGTAATACCCGTCTGTAAGATATTGAATTACCATAAACGGATGAGTCGTACCGCCCTTGCGGAGATTGATCTCAATTGCATAGTGCTTCCATCTGCCGTCATCCTGTTTTACTGAAATAAAGTCAACTGCAAATCTGCCGAGAACACCTTTCCGGGCAAGTGAATTGGCGATCTTATTTCCAATATCTGCCAGGGACGATGCATACTCCTTGTCAGCAGGAAATATAGCTCCCAGAAATATCTGACCGTCATCTCCTCCGAGCAGCTGATCATGCGTGCTGGCGATTTCAATCTTGTCAGAAGAACCTATTACGCATTGAACAGAAGGAGAAACTTTTATTTCCCCTTCAAGAAATTCTTCAACAATTCCCTCCATCTCGTGGAATTTTTCAAAGAAAAGTTCCTTGCTTACATCTTTTGCTACAGTACTTATGTTTTCTGACAGTGAATCAAGAATGTTCGATTCAAGAAACTTATCGATCGAAAGATCCGGGTATCTGTAAATGGCATTGCCATCGCCGCTGAATCCGTCGTTCATTTTGACAACGGCTTTTCGAAGCGAAGGATTTTCTCTTTTTAAACGTGTCAGTGACCGGGCAATGTCTTCCTTTGTCTTAAGGTCTTCATTGCCATCCGGCATATCAATTCCGCAGAGCCTGAATGTTTTGCGGGCGCCAGATTTTGAACCTTCGTAAAATCTCGAAGGATCTGTTCCAAATAATGGTATCTCGAGCTTGACGGATAAAGCTTTTTCAAGTGGTGTAATATTATAACATGAAAGATGAGTTGAAGATTTGTCTGTAATCAATCTCTTAATTCGGGAGATAAGTCTGGGACGCTCAAGTATCTTCTGCGTAAGCGGCTTTCGGGAGAGATCATAGCAGCTAAGCATTGTCAGCCGTTCCCTTGCATGATGCCCTGTAATTCCCTGAAGAAGGTGAAGATAATAATCAACAATGACTTCAGAAAGTGGCATGCTGGAAATATAAATTATCCTGGTAAGCGGCATCCGCAAAAGCATTAGCAGGCAGAGCAGTCTCTCTTCGTAATGAATTGCACCCTTTATCTTGGACAGAATCTCCATGTCAAGAGTAAGTGAAGGAACTATAACTACGGTTCTTGATGCTAATTTGTCGGGAAATATTTTTTCGTACTGACTTGCCATACCCTTCTGAATATTTTCAAAAAGATCCTGCTCTTCCTGAGAGCCATATTCCGGACCTGTATCAGAATGTTCAAAGGTTTTGCGCGTGAAAGCTTCCTCAGGTTTCATTTCGTTTTCTCTTTTTTATGTAAATTACTTGTAAGATAATTTAAGATAAAGCTAATTTTCTATTATCTCTTATTAAATGTTCATGGATCACTTCTTGTTCCCTGAAGCACTAAAGTTAAAGGTTGGACAAAATGAAATGTATCGTTCAATGTATGAATAATGAAATTAATGACTTAGTTCATCAATTATTCTTTTAATTTTTAGTCTGGAATTACTTATTAACTGATTGATAGTCATTGGATTAAGTTGGGCTAAGTGGGGGCTAATTTTGGTATTTCTTTTAGCTTAATATATTTAAAGTTTAACAAAGTTCATTCAAAAGGGAGGACATACCCCCTCACAAATCTTATCAATTATTTGTGATAATTAATAATCCTCAGAGTAGAAAAAACTATTACAAACTGTCTGTTATTATTCTGATTTAATTTAAGTAACAGAAGTTAAGTTATTTTTTTTAAAAACTATCAAGACACAAGAATAATGAGATCCGCATCACAATTCATTTGGGTTCCACTTGTATTTACACTTTCGACAAAAGAATTAATTTACCCCGCTCTAATAAATGGATTCTTAAAATATGTGATCACGGGGCAAAATAAAAATAATGTCAATAAAGCCGCGACTGTTATTTTACCCTTTACCCAATTCCCTGATATCATTTCAAATAATTCATATAATTTAATAGTCAGCAGTTTACAAACGGAAGCAAAAAGGAAGAATAAATATGAATAAGATTTACATAAGCATTGCGGTTACAACAATATTTATGTTACAAAGTTCTTTACCAGCTCAACAAACTATCCCGCACAGAAATGAAAGCAAAGAATTAAGAGAATTGCAATTTAACGGGATAGGACCAAATAGCTTTATGGGGATATCTGTAAGTAACGCCGGTGATGTAAATGGTGATGGGTATGATGATATTATAGTAGGTTCGGCACAAGACGGACCGGGGCATTCATATGTTTATTATGGAGGAACCAATATGAATTCTGATCCTGATGTATCGATGAGTAACCAACGACCAAATGATAATTTTGGAATATCGGTTTCCAGCGCCGGTGATGTCAATGGGGATGGATATGCTGATGTTCTTATAGGTACTAATTCTGATAGAGCATATTTATTTTTAGGTGGCCAAAACATGGATAGTGTTGTTGATATTACTTTTACATATCCTGGTCCATTTGTTACTAACGGTTTTGGACAAACTGTATCGGGAGCAGGTGATGTTAATGGCGATGGGTATAGCGATATTCTAATTGGCGCTCCCAGCACTGACAATTTAACAGGAAGTGTATATATATATATTTTGGAGGACCGGCTATGGATAATATACCGGATGTCATTCTTTACGGTGAAGGACCTGGTTTTTTTGGCTTAGCTCTTTCATCAGCCGGAGATGTAAATGGTGATGGTTATGATGATGTTATTATTGGTGCAGAAGAATTTAACTCTTTGCAAGGTAAAGCTTATTTATTTTATGGTGATCCGAGTATGGATAATATACCGGACTTACTTCTGACAGGTGACCCTTCAATCAAAATTTTTGGAAATGCAACTTCAGGAGGTGATATAAATAATGACGGATACAGTGATTTAGTAATTGGAGCCAGAGGGAATAATTCAAACGGAAGGGTTTATGTTTATTACGGAGGACCTGTGGGTGATAACATTGCAGATGTAATATTAGACGGAGAGAATAATAATGATTATTTTGGAAGAAGTGTCTCATGTGCGAAAGATATAAACGGTGATGGATATACAGATATAATAGTCGGAGCTCCCGGTTTTCCATCTCCAACTGATAAAGGCAAAGCATATGTTTATTACGGAGGAATAAACATGAATAATGTTCCGGATATTACCTTTCTTGGAGAATTAAACAACAGTTTCTTTGGATATTCTGTTTCATCGGCAAGAGATGTAAATGGTGATGGGCACAGTGACATTCTTATTGGCGCTCCGAATTATAATTCCAACACAGGAAGAGCTTATCTTTTTATTTCCTGTGCAACTTTCTGCAATATTACAGGTCCTGGTTCAATTCTGGTAAATGCTGCGAATGTTCTTTATACAGGATCTACACCGATTGGCTACTGGACTATTTCGAATTACGGAAATACCCATGCATCAATCGCTTCAGGCTCTGAATGGTGATTCTGTTCTAATAAATGCAGGCAATACTGTCGGACACTTCGTACTATTCTTTCAAGCTGAAGACACTTGCGGAGGGACATTCTGTGAACATCATGTATATGTTGACAATCCGCTTCCGGTGGAGCTTGCTTCATTTACATCAGATATAAATCAAAGAAACGTTACTCTTAATTGGACGACTGCAACAGAAAATAATAACTCGGGATTTGATATTGAGAGATCAATTGAGAATGATCGTTGGTCCAAAATTAATTTTGTTTATGGACAAGGAACGGTTTCAACACAAACCAACTACAAATATGAAGATAAAAATCTATCTTCCGGAAGATATAAATACAGACTAAAGCAGATAGACTACAATGGTATCTTCAGATATTATGTTCTGGCTAATGAAGTTATAATAGGAGTACCAGAGAAATTTTCTTTATCTCAGAACTATCCCAATCCGTTTAATCCGGCGACAACTATAAATTACTCACTACCCGGTACTCAAAATACAATACTAAAAATATTTGATATTAACGGAAAAGAAGTTGTAACTCTTGTAAATATGAAACAGGATGCCGGATATTATTCTGTTGAATTTAACGGTTCAAATTTTTCAAGCGGGATTTATTTTTATAGACTTGAGGCAGGAAACTTTGTTGCAACGAGGAAGATGATGATTGTGAAGTAAATTTTATCAATCTTAAAAGTTTTTAATAATCAAATTAATTCGGAGGATAAATGAATGGAACCAGAAAAAGTAAGGGTAGTTGATCGTAATGATTGTAGAGATATAGGGTGTAATCAAAAATTAAATTTGAAAATATTTATAAATCACAATTATAAAAATTAAAAAATGAAAAAAATTATATTTTTATTGGCTATTTTTTTAATCGTTGCATTATCATTAGAAAATAAATCAACAGAAGTAAGTTTTTCAACTTCATGTCCAATCTCCGGAAAAGATACAGTTTTGTATTTAAGTTCTGGCTTTGTTTTTTCAGGACCTTCAGGGGCTTTAAGTTATGCATGGACTATTTCCGGAAATGGATCTATCCCGGGACCCAATAATAACAGAGATGTAATAGTCAGTTCAGGATCAATTGGAGAATTTGTTCTTACTCTTATTTTAAACAATGGAGTTGTTTTTGATACTTGCTCAAAACGAGTGGTAATAATCCCTTGCTCTGTTACTCCTGACGCAAGTCCTGTTCTAACTAACAGTGTTCATACTTACAAATCTACATTACCGGAGTTGCCCGGAAGAACTTACAATTGGGTCTTGACTGGAAACGTAACTGTATTAGGAGCATCAAACTTAGATAGCGTGGTAATTCGAGCCGGGTCGCCAGGATTTTTTGATATTTATTTATTCAGTAATTTTAGTTTTAGTGAAGATTCATGTTGTGTTCATAGAATTTATGTATTGCCCGATCCCTGTCCGAGTGCTTTAACAAGTGGTATTTATGAGCCAATTTATGGATTTGTTCCATGTGGTATGGTCTCAGATCCAGGACATTCTTATAATGTATATGTATCGAATTCGGATTCTATGTGTATCAGTAAGTTTGATTCTACCGGCACTTTACAAAAATTACATTTTATAGACCTGCCATATAAACCGGGAGCATTAGCAATAAATGTAATTTATGGTTATTTATATGTAGCTAAAGGAAACGGGGGCGTTGATAGATATGGCATTAGTTCTACGGGTGACACAGCATTTTTGGAATTATCAAATTTTATCCCCAATGTTAAAGCTCGTTGCATGCTTCTAGATAACCATCCTACTTTACCAACTGCCCCTCCAGCAATATTTATTAATAACGCAACTTCAAAAATCAGCAAATATGATAGGGATCTCGGAAGTGTAATTGATTCAAATTTTATTACAAACATAGATGCAAAAGGATTAGATATTTACGGCTATAAACTTCTTATAGTTGTTGGAGATTCAATAAGAGAATACGACAAAAATTCAGGCACATTGACTAATTCTAATTTAGCCGATTCTTCGCTACATGGAATGTCATGTATAAAAGTAGCTCAGGATACAGGTCTGTATGCCGGTGTTATTGACTCCGCTCTCACTGGTGATTCGAGATCTATTTACTTGAAAAGATTTAGACTTGCAAGAATAAATCTTCTTTGTCCGATAGGGCATGTAACATATATATTTAATAGATGTTTGGGACCAACCAATTGCATAGTAACACACAGTGACCAAATAATTAACCATTGTAAGCTAGTTGAAACAATAATAGACTGTAATGGAAACATCACTATTATTGTGATTAATTTACCAAGTTGTGAGCCCCCTGATCCTCCATTACCTGTTGAACTTTCTTCTTTTTCTTCTTCAGTTACATTAAACAAAGTTTCCTTATATTGGGTTACTTCAACAGAGGTAAATAATTCAGGTTTTAATGTTGAGAGGTCAACAAATGGTCAATGGTCAAAGCTTGGATTTGTTCAAGGAAATGGGAACTCAAATCTTTCTCATAATTATTCTTATGATGATAAAAATTTATACTCCGGGAAATATAAATACAGATTAAAACAGATAGATTATAATGGCAACTTTCATTACTACAATCTATCCAATGAGGTTGGTATAGGAATTCCGGGTAAATTTTCATTATCACAAAACTATCCAAATCCATTTAATCCTGTTACAAAGATAGATTATGATTTGCCTTATGTAAGTAAGGTGAGAATATCTTTATTTGATATACTTGGAAGAGAGGTTGCGAAACTTGTTAATGAAATTCAGGTTGCTGGTTATCATACTGTGCCCTTCAATGCAAATAACCTTTCAAGCGGAATATACTATTATAGAATCAGTGCAGAAAGTAACGGCCAGACAGTATTTATTTCGACAAGGAAGTTGATGTTTTTGAAATAGTGACAAATGTCCCTCAGAATTGTTAGGTTTTATAAAAAATAACATAAAGCGGGGGAAATTTGAAAAAGAGCCAAAGAGCGTCAAATGCAAAAATCTTCTGAGGGAGAGTTCATATTTAATTTGCAACATGAATATGAACTTTCACCAAAGGAGAGTGAATCAACATTAGAATAAGCATTGTTTAGTGCGGGAAAATATTTTAAAGGAAGGAGAAATATAGTATCAGTAATATCAATAGAAGAACGAAGCGGTCGGATGATAGAAACGATGAAAAAACACGAGTCGAAGTATTAAATCGATTAGGCAGACAACTAGCTTTACCGGCATGCCCTGAGTTTACGATAAGCAATTCGGATTATTAATTATCAAAATGATTTCCCTGCTGTAAATGAGGAAGCAACTTTGAATATTTATCCCAAGAATTATGGGTTAAAAGCAGACTCTTGTAAAATAAGATTTCAACTAAAAAAATAATCTAAACTATTCTTTCCATGATACAGTATTAAAAAACTTAAAATATTAGGATACCGGTTGCAACAAAATTCAAAACCCTGTTGCCGTTATTGAATCCCAATGTTTTATATTACATGAGAATAAATGCAATAATAACAATGACAGCTCCGGATGGTCGAAGATTCAGTTCTTTTCCTACAACACCGCCTTCAATTCACATTCAATTTTAAAAATCTTCTCTTCCGAATTCTGGAATGAATGTGCTTCTATTTAACATTAAACATTGATAATTGATAATTGATAATTGAAATAATACTTTTGTTCATCCAATAAGATAGCCAGATCAAATCTTTACCTATACAATAGAGCAAAATTGAAAACATATTTATTATGAATGTTAACAAGGAGAAAGCATTGAGCAAAATTCCTGGTTGTTAAAGCTGCCCTTGATATGAGTGATTTCATAAGAGGCTTTAATACAACAAAAAGAATTCAGGACCTTCCTGCATTTGAATTCCGCATCGGTATTCACACCGGACCCGTAATAACAGGAGTTGTAGGGCTAAAGAAGTTTACATACGATATCTGGGGAGATGCAGTAAATATGGCTGCCCGGATGGAACAGCACGGTGAAGCAGGCAGGATCAATATTTCGGACAATACATATCAGCTGATTAAAGATAAAATTAAATGCACTCACCGGGGAAGCATCGAAGCCAAGAATAAAGGCAAAGCAATCTGT
>JBBSDT010000146.1:0-8069 GCA_038240405.1 Ignavibacteria bacterium | reverse complement strand
TTCAAAATTCTGAATTCGGGATTCGATGACTGAATAGATGAAATCGTTAGTACAGTATTACCAAAGTTTTCAATTTTTACATGTTGAGTATCGCTGTTAATATTTACTTCTACATTACCGAACCTGACTGTGTCTTTGTCAGTGATAAGTTTTGCTGATGCATAGGGGCTTACCCTTGCGCTTCCAACCCATACACCCCAGTTATTTGACAGATCAGCATATTCAGTCAGCATCCAAAAATCCTCACCGTTTGCGGGATCCACCCATGCACCTGTATAATCTCCCCATCTGTCATTGCTTCCGGTATTTACATAAGGTCCTCTTCCTGGCTGCAGAGGACTACTGGGATTGAAAGTATTCGGAGGATCAGTATTCAATCTTGTCGTATAAAAAGCTCCGATATATTCAGTCAATGCTGACCTTGAATAAGTTATCATTACATTGTCATTCTTATCTACGGCTACAGCAGGGTAAGAATAATAAAACCCATCGGCGCCGTAAGTAATATCCTGGTCAGCGGTATTGCTCGCTACATTAATTTTATAATATTTGAAGGCAGAAAAGCTTCCGTTAAATCTTACCGGATGAACCGCATAAAGAAAGCCGTCTCTGAAAACATTTTCGCACCGGAAACCTGAAGTTCCCCCGGCTGTAATTGTATTATTCGATCCAAGCTGACTGGAGTTTGGAGGGCTGGAATATGAAACAACAGGAATCGCAACACCTGTCATTGAAGGTGAAGTCAGGGGATTAACGAGCTTATACAAAGAAACGTATGAACCCCCGCCGCTATTGGAATTACATAAGAAATAATATTCTGCCGGGTTGCCGTAAATTACTGTCGGACGAATTCCAAAGTTATTTGCACCGTTAGAAGGATCTCTTATATCCCATAAATCGTTCCAGGTAACAGTGCCTCCGTTGTTAGCATAGATCTGGGCTTTATTGATAATTCTAATTTTTGAATATACAAAGCCTCCGCTGAACTGAAAACCATTGCCGGTAATGTAAATAGCATTGGCATCTACCCCTACACCTTCATAATCACGCCAGATATTTGACGGATTGTTCCCATTTAAATCAGATCTAAGGGCATAATTATACCAGGTTCCAAGAGGAATAGAATCATCTGATACGGAAATAACATCATAAGAGAAAGGACCGATTGGACCGGTTATCCATGCCATTATCCATCTTTTGGCAAAATGGTCATAGGTAATTTTAGGATCTGATAAATTCGCGCCAATACTTAATCCCAGTGAAGCTGCCCAGCTTGCACCATTAATTGTTTTTATAACATTTCCCAGCTTATCCCATATCCTGAATGTGGAGTTAACACCTCCTACAACGTGGGTTGGTCCCACTGCAACAGTTGGATCAGGGGGAATAAAGTTTGTACGGGGAACGCCCGGGAAACTTCTTAAAAGTAAAGATGGAGAATCCGACTCTCCGTTTAGAGTAGATTTATCAAATACAAAATTTGTTCCTTCAGGACCGGTTGATTGAACCTTATTCAAATAGTCAGGCAATAAAGAAGGCACATATGTATTGGATTTATCCAGGACAATATAATCCGGTAATTGCGTACCTTCATAAGAATCACTGAACCCATCTGTTGAAACCATTACACCGCTGGGAACCGAGCCTTGCGCAGGTCCCTGATAGAGCTGTGAATATGAATAATTTGTAAAAAAGAACAATGTAGCTAAAGCCCATATTAAATTTTTCAAAGTATTTTACCCTTTCATTTTTCTAAATATAGCTATTTTTAAAAAATATTAAAATTTAGTTCAGATTAATTTTAATTTTTATTATTCGGATCATTTTGTTATTATCAAGCTTATGTAAACTCATACAAAGGAAAGGTCCGATAAATGTTTTAAGAAAAATAAGAAAAAATTTAGACAACAAAGATGAAACAATAATTGAAGTCAGGGATCCGATATTTTTTATTTGGAAATTTACACAATAATCTACACCTTTCGGCTATTCTCTTCTGCTTTTTGAGCACGTCTTGAAACCTAACCTACCACTGACAAAGCCTCAGCTTTGGAAGTGAAATAGCACAGATTTTAACTTCCCCAAGGGGCTTGGGAAAGAAAGATGTTTGAGACGTACTCTTTATTAGTGCGAGCATCAAGGGGGCTAAAAATTCCTTTCTGTTCTTTTGCGGATTTTTTTCTTTTCAGGGACCTTGGAAAAGATCTAATTCCGCTGAGTCTTCAAAAGCAACCGCATAGTATATCGGATTGTTAATAAAACCGCAAATTAGTATATTTTATGCTTATCGAATTTAAATGACTGTATACTAATATGCCCTTAAATACCGGTGATAAAGCGCCAGATTTCAAATTAATCTCGTTTACTCCTTCCGAAGAACCTGTTGATTATTCCTTAAGTGCTTTTCACGGAAAGAAAAACGTTCTGCTGTTATTTTTTTCCCAGGCTTTTACGAGTGTTTGTACAAAGGAAATGAGCACGATTTCGGATGACTTCAATGAATTTAAAGATTTTAAGGCTGAAGTTTTGGGAATAAGTGTTGACGGGACTTTCGTTCAGAAAGCTTTTGCAAAAGCAACCAATATTAAGATCCCGCTGCTTAGTGACTTTAACAAAGAAGTTATAAAAAAATACGATGTAGTTCAGGAAGACTTTGCCCACGGAATGAAGAATGTTTCCAAAAGAGCTGTATTTTTAATAGATAAGGATGGAATAATTAAATATATGGAGATTACCGAGAACCCGGGTGTTCAGGTTAACTTTGATAAAATAAAGGAAGCTTTGAAAAATCTTGATTAATGCAGGTAATCAGAGAAGTTAATGATTTTGTTTACAATAAAAGAAGTGTTGTAACGATCGGAACGTTTGACGGAGTGCATCTCGGTCATCAAAAAATTATCGAGAAGTTAAATTTACTAAAAAATACAAAAGAACTCCGTAGTATAATTGTATCTTTCGAACCGCACCCTCAAATCGTTCTTAGAAATAGGACTAAAGATATCCGGATACTTTCCACGCTTGAAGAAAAGCTACGTATCTTCCGTTCAATGGAAATTGATATTGCATTCATCATCAACTTTACTAAAGAATTTGCAAACACAACCGCTGATGATTTTTACAAAAATTATTTAATTGAAAAAATCGGATTAAGTGATCTGGTCTTAGGTTATGATCACATGTTCGGAAAAAACCGTGAAGGTAACTTTGATACACTGACAAATCTTGCAAAAAAGTATGATTTTACTGTTGATAAAGTTGATGAGCTTAAGATTGACGGAGAGCATGTAAGCAGTACCGTAATTAGGCATTTATTGGAAGGAGGAAATATCAAAAGAGTTACCGGAATTTTAGGAAGGTATTACAGCATAGAAGGAAAGGTTATACAGGGGAAAAAATTGGGTAAAGGGCTTGGCTATCCTACTGCGAATATTCAATTATCAAATGATTACAAACTTGTTCCGAAAACCGGAATTTATGCCGTAGAAGCGGAAGTAAATAGTAATGTTCTTTATGGAATGATGAGCATTGGAAAAAATCCTACTGTCACTGAAGATGAATCTATTAAGCTTGAAGTAAACCTTTTTGATTTCGATGAAAATATTTATGGAAGCGATATCAGGGTAAATTTTATAGATTATATCCGGGATGAAATAAAATATGATTCGGTGGAAGAATTAAAAGAACAAATTTATAATGATAAACAAACCGTTTTAAACATATTAAAGGAAACAGAAAATAAAATAAATAATTAATAAAAGTAAAATGCCATTAACAAAAGAACAAAAGCAGGAAATAGTAACAAAATTCGGAAGCTCTGATAAAGATTCAGGCAAGCCGGAAGTCCAGGTTGCAATACTTACCAAGAGGATAAATGACCTTTCAGCCGAGCATTTCAATGCTCATAAGAAGGATAATCATTCAAGAAGAGGGTTATTGCAAATGGTAGGAAAGAGGAGAAAGCTTCTCAGATATTTGGAAAAAACCGATGTCCAGAGATACAGAAAGATAATAAAAGAATTAGAAATCAGAAAATAATTAAACGAATAGAGAATACATGTCCAATAGCAAAAGTATAGAAATCGGCGGTAAAACAATTACTCTTGAAACCGGAAGATTGGCAAAGCAGGCAAACGGAGCCGTGCTGATTTCCTTAAACGAAAATTTTGTTTTATGCACTGTTACTGCGGCTGACCAGCAAAACCCCGGTCAGGATTTTTTTCCCCTGACTGTTGACTACAGGGAAAAAACCGCTTCAGTTGGGAAAATACCAGGAGGTTTTTTTAAAAGAGAAGGAAGACCTACAGAAAAAGAAATACTATCTTCCCGTCTTATTGACAGACCTCTCAGACCTATGTTTCCGGAAGGATTTTTTAATGAGACTCAGATTTTATGTTCAGTATACTCCTCCGATGGAGAAAACGACACGGATATTGTAGCTGCAATCGGCGCTTCAACTGCATTACTGATTTCCGATATTCCTTTTGAGGATCCTATATCTGAAGTACGGGTAACAAGATTAGGCGGTAATTTAATATTAAATCCAACTCACGAGGAGATTGCTAAAGGAGATTTTGATATAAGCGTTGCAGGTACAGCTGATTCCATAATGATGGTTGAAGGAGATGCAAAAGAAATTTCAGAAACGGATTTTCTGGATGCGGTAAAGTTTGCGCATAAGAATATTGCAGTTCTTTGTAATTTCCAGAAAGAGTTTGCTTCTGAAGTCGGAAAGCAAAAAAGAGCTTTAACTCCTGCAGAAGAGAATACGGAAATGATTTCTGATGTTAAAAATATTTGCGAAGCAGATATTAAAAATCTTACCGGAACTATTCTTTCCAAGGAAGACAGAAAGTTAAGGAACAGGGAGATTCATGACAAGGTAATGAATTCTCTGATTGAAAAATACCCGGAGCACGGAAAAAAATTAGAGAATATAATGCATGACATTCAGTATGATGTAATGCGCGATATGATTCTCACAAAAGGCAAAAGACTAGATGGAAGAGGATTAAAGGATATAAGGGAGATTAATTGTGAAGTTGGTGTTCTGCCCCGTACGCACGGTTCGGCATTATTTACAAGAGGTCAGACGCAAAGTCTTACTACAATAACACTGGGCACGAAAAGAGATGAGCAGATAATTGAAGGTCTTCGCGATGAAAGTACAAAAAGATTTTTACTGCATTATAATTTTCCCCCGTTCAGCACAGGTGAAGTAGGCGGTAGACCGGGACCCGGCAGGAGAGAAATTGGGCATGGAAATCTGGCAGAAAGATCTTTAAAAAATTTACTTCCTTCCGAACAGGATTTTCCTTATACTATCAGAATTGTTTCCGATATACTTGAATCCAACGGTTCTTCTTCTATGGCAACAGTTTGTGCCGGCTCACTTGCTCTGATGGATGCCGGTGTAAAGTTAAAAAAACCAATTGCCGGAATTGCTATGGGATTGATAAAGGGATCGGGCAGCAGTGCTGATGATATTGCGATACTATCCGACATACTTGGAGATGAGGATCATTTCGGAGATATGGACTTTAAAGTTGCAGGCTCGGCGGAGGGCATCACAGCAATACAAATGGATATAAAGATCAGGGGAATTTCTTTCGAGATAATGGAAAAAGCTCTGGCACAGGCAAAAGAAGGGAGACTTCATATTCTCGAAGTTATGAACCAGACTCTTAATAAATCCCGGGATTCAATTTCAAAATATGCTCCTCACCTGTATACAATGAATATTCCTAAAGATCTTATAGGATCTGTAATAGGACCAGGCGGAAAGACAATCAGAAATATTATAGCGGAGAGCGGAGCTGAAATAGACATTAATGACGATGGAGTTGTAACTATTGCGGCAATAGACCAGGCTCAGGCAGCAATTGCAAGAAAGATGATTGAAGGACTTACTGCACTTCCGGAAATAGGAAAAATTTATGAAGGAAAAGTCAAAGGCATAAAAGAATTCGGAGCATTTATCGAAATATTACCCGGCAAGGAAGGATTGTTGCATATATCTGAAATTGATAATAAAAGAGTGAACAAAGTAGAAGATGTATTGAAAGCCGGGCAGATGGTTCAGGTAAAACTTATGGGAATAGACGATTCCGGCAAGCTTAAGCTTAGCAGAAAAATTCTTCTTCCAAAGGAAACCTCAAAACCAAACCAACCAAAAAATGAAGTTTGAAATAGACAAACAGGAAGATAAAACTATCTTTAAGCTCGAATCAAAAGCGCTAAATCATGAGATTGCTGCGCCATTGAAAGCTGAACTTATTTTTCTTCAAAAAGAAATTGACAATCAGTTTATAATAGATTTAAAAGATGTTATAAAATGTGACAGTTCAGGTCTTTCAGTATTGCTGCTTTCCGAAAGAATGGAAAGAGAAAAGCACAAAAAACTTATACTCAAAAATGTGAACGCAAATGTCAGGGACCTTATGAAAATTGCAAGACTGGACAGAGTATTTGACATCGAGTAGCAATTGCTATAAATTAAATTTTTAAAACTTCTTATCGGTTTATTTTGATAAGAAGTTTTTTATTTTATGCCGAATAAGAATGAGAATGAGTAACGAATTTATAAAAATATGCACGACCAAGGAGATTCTAAACCGGAAAGGAAAAAACTTCCGGCTGGACGATGAGAATGAAATAGCAATATTTAAAGTTGAAGGGAAATTTTATGTCGTAGACAATATTTGTCCTCATAACCATACATCACAAATTTATGACGGTTATATTGACGAATTGTATGTTACCTGCCCTTTTCATGGATTCCGTTTTCATCTTGAAACAGGCGAACAGCCTACTAAAATGGGCTGCAAGCTCAGAGTATTCGAATTTAAAATTGAAGATGAGTACATTTATGTTAAAAGCCCGGCAGAAAAAAGATTTGATTTTAAATTTTGATTATTAGATTATGCTTCCAAAATTGACAATTTCCATATGGAAAATTTAAGTCGTATTATTAAACAAAAGAGTCTCGAAGCAGGATTTATTAAAGCGGGGTTTGCCCGTGCTGAAGAATTAAGAACCGAATCCAAATATTTAAGTGATTGGCTTGATGAAAAAAGACAGGGAGAGATGAACTGGATGGATAAGAGTTTTGATAAAAGAAGAAATCCCGGTTTAATAATGGATGATATTAAAACAGTCATCTCACTTGCATATCTTTATGATACTCCCGTTGCTCATTCCGGTAATGAGGAAATTCCAAAAATTTCAAGATATGCATGGGGATCAGTAGATTACCATAAAATTATCAGGAAGAAACTCAAGAATCTATGCTCAGAGATAGAAGGTTTGTCAAATGATATTAAAACAAAATATTATGTGGATGACGGACCTGTAATGGATAAAGCATGGGCTGTAAGGGCGGGGATTGGATGGATGGGTAAACATACAAATGTAATTCATCCGGATATCGGAAGTTTTTTTTTTCTGGCTACAATCCTTATAAATATTGAACTGGACTATGATTTGCCCCTGGAAGATCTCTGCAAAAATTGTTCTATGTGTGTTGCCTCCTGTCCCACAGGAGCAATACACGATGAATACAAACTCGATGCAAATCTTTGCATCTCCTATCAAACCATTGAAAATAAAAACGAAATACCTGACAAGATAAATTTGAACGGTTGGATTTTCGGTTGTGACATTTGCCAGGATGTATGTCCCTATAACAGCAGAAATATTTTTACCGAAGACTTACGTTTTTTTCCTAAAGAACAAATTTTCAATAGGAGTTATAGTGAACTTCTTCAAATCAATGAAGAAGACTTTAATAGAATATTTGAAGGAACGGCAGTAAGAAGGACAAAATACAAAGGCTGGAAAAGAAATCTTATAAAAGCCGGTGGAAGTCATGATATTTAATATTTAATCGATGTTAATTCCTATCATCTTGTTCTCTGATAATTTAATTCCGGACCAGTTGCCTCATAATTAAATCTAACCGTAGCAGTAGTAGATATTTCTTTTCTTTTTTGCTTCTTTTTTCTTTTCTTTGTTAATAATGTTAGAAGTGTTAATATCTCCATTTCTAAAATTATTTTATAGATAATTTTAAT
>JBBSDT010000145.1:0-8079 GCA_038240405.1 Ignavibacteria bacterium | reverse complement strand
TCAAATTATTTTATTGGAAAGTTTAATTACTGTCCTTCATTGATTAATTCAACAGGCTCTTCTTCATTCCAGCTCAAATAATATTTCGGATCATTCATTTCCTTTGCGTAATTGGTTAGCTTTAAAGGTCTGAAGGTGTCCATCATTACAGCAGTTTCCAATGTTTCTTTTTTTCCAAGATTTGCTTCAACAGTACCCGGATGAGGTCCGTGCGGAATACCATTAGGATGGAGGCTTATTGAAGCAAAGTCTATTCCCTTTCTGCTGGAAAAGCTGCCGTCTACGTAGTAAAGCATTTCATCCGAATCCAGGTTACTATGGTTATATGGAATTGGAACCGAAAGAGGATGGTAATCCAGTAATCTCGGACAAAAGGAACAGATCACAAAACCAGGCGCTGCAAAGGTCTGATGGATAGGAGGTGGCATATGAATTTTACCGGTAATCGGCATAAAATTATTTATATTAAAAATCCATGGGAAATAAAAACCATCCCATCCGACAACATCAAAAGGATGAAATTCATAGTGTATCGAAACAACCTGGTTGCCTTTTTTCACTTTTACAATATAATCACCTTTTTCATCAACAGTAATAAGCTCTCCGGGAGGAGTAATATCCCTTTCGCAGTATGGGGAATGCTCCATCAGCTGACCGTGATTATTCCTATATCTGTTTGGAGTTGTTATGGGACCATTAGATTCAAAAGTTAAATAACGGGCTTCATCAGTCTGATGGACCAGTTTATAAATTATTCCTCTTGGAATAATTATATAATCTCCTTCCTTAAATGTTAAATATCCAAGATTGGTTTGTAACTCTCCTCTGCCTTCATGGATAAATATTACTTCATCTCCTGATGCAGATTTATAAAAATAGGTCATCTGATCTTCCGGCCTGCAGACACTCATAACTACGTCGTTGTTATACATGATAGGTTTTCTTCCGCTGACGGCATCTCCATTTTTCTTAACAGGTTTGGTTCTGAAGTGATAAGGACGCAGTGAAGCATCTTTCCATTCCTCGATAGTTATTCGTTCGACATCCGGAGAAATACTTTTTATCTTAGCAGGTGAATTAATGTGATAAGCGTTAGTGTAAATGTTATCAAAACCAATTGTAGAGAAAAGTTCTTCTTTATATAGAGAACCGTCAGCCTGTCTGAATTGTGTATGTCTTTTCTGAGGAATCCGTCCGAGCTTATAATAGTAGGGCATAATAAAAGATTAAATGGTTCTGAATTAAATGTTCGTTACAGCCTGAATAACACTTGTAAAGATTTCCTGAGCAGGTAAGAATGGTTGTTCAAACATTTAATTTTAAATGATGTGAAACACTTTCTTCATACTCTCTCATCTCAAGATACCGTTCTGCGTCTATTGCAGCCATGCAGCCCGTTCCTGCTGCTGTAATTGCCTGCCTGTAATAATGGTCCTGAACATCTCCGCATGCAAATACACCTTCTATATTAGTTTCTGATGTCGATTTTTTCGTGATTAAATATCCATTTACGTCCATGTCTAGGATATTCCTGAATATTTTGGAATTTGGTTCATGTCCTATTGCCGTAAAAAAACCGGAGCATTCAATTTCATAAGTCTCATTGGTTTTTAAGTTTTTTACTCTCACCCCGGTAACAGATTTTCTGTCTTCTTCTTCCTTTCCTAATATCTCTTCTATAACAGTATTAAACACAAATTTTATTTTGGAATTCTCGCGTGCTCTATCCTGCATGATTTTGGAAGCTCTCAATTCTTCTCTTCTGTGTATTACAATTACTTCGCTTGCATGTCTTGTTAAATAGTTAGCTTCCTCCATTGCAGTGTCGCCTCCGCCTACTACGACAACTCTCATTCCCCTGAAAAAAAAGCCGTCACAGGTAGCACAGGATGAAACGCCATATCCCATAAATATTTTTTCAGATTCCAATCCCAGCCACTTTGCTGTAGCTCCGGTAGAAATTATAACAGTATCGGCAGTATAATTCTTATCTTCCTCGTCTAAAAGTTTAAATGGTCTTCCGGAAAAATCTACTTTTATAATATTCCTGAACACCGACTTAGCGCAGAACCTGTATGCTTGCTTTCTCATTACATCCATAAGCTCGGGACCGGTAATTCCATGTTCAAATCCCGGATAGTTTTCTACCTCGGTAGTAATAGTAAGCTGTCCTCCCGGCTGATGACCTTCAAAGATCAGAGGTTCCAGATTGGCTCTTGCCGTATAAAGGGCAGCCGTTAATCCGGCAGGACCAGATCCGATTATAATTACTTTATAGTGGTTTTCATGCATCCCGTTTTTTGATAATTCCATCTGGATAATTTGATTGTTAGCTTTTTAATTTAATTTGGTAATTTCAATTTTTTCCTTAAGCGATTTATTACCGGGATTTTTATCAAGTGAAAGCTTCCAGTATTTTAATGCACTAATGTAATCCTTCATTCCATTGTATATATCGCCAAGATGCTCAAGCACTACCGCGCTGTTTGGATTTATTGAAATTGATTTTTCAATGTTTGCCTTTGCAAGTTTATAATTTTTTAATTTAAAATATATCCATCCGATAGTATCTAAATAAGAGGCATTGCCCGCATCCTTTTCAAGCGCAATTTTAGACATTGATAAAGCTTTATCGAGATTTTCACCTCTTTCCGATAAATTATAAGCATAATTATTCAGTATTAATGCATTCTGCGGATCAATTTTTAATGCTCTTTCATAAATCTCTGTGGATTTAATAAAATTTCCTTCATTATCGTATGCTAATGCAAGCGTTGAAAGAATTCCTACATCATCAGCATAAGAATCAACTGACTTTTCAAAAAATTGAATTGCTTCAGGCTGTCTGCCCATTTTTTGCAGAGTCAGACCTTCAATATAATTTAACCTGTAATCATTAAAAAACTTACCAAGTCCTTCATCTATCGTTTTCAGGGCTGCATCAGTTTCATTCTGCTGAAAATATGCCAGCCCGACATTAATATAAACTTCCCGGGATGTATCGGCATTTAGTATTGCTTTTTGAAACTGTTCTTTTGAAGCTTCACTATTACTGTTCAAAACATCTAATTCACCCAGATAGTAATAAGGTATCCATTGTTCGGGATATTCATTATTCAGGTTGGTAAAAATATTCCTTGCAATGTCTTTTGCCGTTTCATCCTGCGAAATTAAATTATAGTAAAGCTCTCCCACCTGAACTTTCTCTATAAAACCAAGAGAGTCTTTTCCAAGCATTCGGCTGAAATTTTCAAATGCTTTATCACTTTCATTTTGCTTAAAATAAATCTTAACAAGCTCCGATTCAATCTCCTTATCCTCGGAGTTAAGGCTGAACAATTCTTCATAAATCCTTCTTGCATCAATCATATTATTATTTTTCAGGTATATGGAAGCAAGAAGTCTTTTAATACTTACATTATAGGGATCGAGCTGAAGCAAAGCCTCCAGGATTTCAGCAGCCTTACCGAAATTTTTGTAATTTATATAGATGTCATACATTTTGTTCAATACATCAAAGTCATAGCCAATCTTGTCTGTAATTTTTTCATAAATAGAAATTGCCTGGGCAGGCATTTTCATTTCCTGGTAGAGACGGGCAAGCGAATAAAGTCCGTAGGTATAGTTTGAATCGATCTTTATTATTTGTTCATATATATTAATTGCATCCCGGAAATCTTTTTCTGCAATATAAATATTTGCAAGTGTCTCAAGGTAATCGGGATTTCCGGGCTTTAACTTCAAAGCATTATCTGCTTCTGCCTTTGCTTCTTCAAATTTTGCTAGCTTGAAATATACTTCCGAAAGAGCATGATATATTCCGGCAGACTTATCAAATTTTAATGCGGTTCTGTAGCTTTCGATTGCTCCTACAAAGTTGTTTTTTAATTCAAGAGTTTTGCCTTCAATAAAAAAGCTCAGCGCATTTTCGTTGGTTGTGATATTTTCATTATTATTTTTTTGCTGTGAATATAATGGCTGGGAATACCCGGTAGCAAATATAATCAGCGTTAATAATATTGCGTGCTTTAAAAAATTTATAATCATTTGTATACAAAAATAGTTTGAAGGAATCCAACAAACAACGTACATAATTTAAGGTATATGATATTCGTACGGTGACGTCAAAAATTGGTAATGCTATCGGCAGTATAGATATCTTGAAGCTGCCTCAAATTTTGTAAAAAGAAGACGCCGCAATATCAACATTACATTTGAAAGTGTAACATTATGAACCCATATAACGTTGACAGGTTATTGCTGCTCAGGATATGATTAACTGTAGATATTATTTGATTACCCGGTGAAGCAGTTTGAAAATAATAATAAAAGTTGTATACGAAAATTCTGCAAAATAAAATTAAGTTTTGACTTTATAAACAATACCAAAAAAATTAAATTCTTTTAATTAAAGAATCTCATACTTAATGTCTTTCATCAAAGTGGATTTACATATGCACACAAATTGTTCCGATGGAAGATTATCCCCCTGCCAGGTTATTGATATGGCAGCCAAAGCCGGTATCCCAATAATAAGTATAACCGATCATGATAACGTGCACGCGTTTGCCGAAGCGGTTAAATATGGAAATCAATCAGGCGTTCAGGTTATACCCGGGGTGGAAATAAGCGCTGACGTCGGTGAACAGGAGATACATATATTAGGTTATTTCATTGACCATAAAAATTCTAAACTGCTCGAATTCCTTTCTTCCTCCCGTAAACTCCGCATACGCAGAAACGAAAAAATTGTTGAAAAACTGAATACGCTCGGCAGCAAAATCCAGTTTGATTCTATTCTTGTAAAAGCAGGTGCAGACACTTCAATCGGCAGACCGCATATCGCAATGGAGCTGAATGAAGAAGGATTTGTCAGTTCATACTACGATGCCTTTATAAAATATATCGGAGACGGAAAACCGGCTTATGTTCGAAAAGTTAATCCGGAATCTAAACTTGTAATTAAATTAATCTCTGAAATTGGCGGGCTTTCTTTTGTTGCACATCCCGGAAAAACAGTCAGAGATGAATTGCTTCTCAGGCTTATCGAAGAGGGGATTGACGGAATTGAGACAATTCATCCTTCTCACTCAAAAGAAGATATAGAATATTTTACCGGAGTCGCAGCAGAACATTTTCTTTTGACCAGCGGCGGGTCTGATTTTCACGGAGGTTTGAAAAATGATGCCAGGAATTTCGGAAGGTATCATGTATCTTTAAATGAAGTTATTAATATGAAAAGAAGATTGTTCATATAATCTGCTGACTGTATAATTATGGTAAAACCATCTGAAAAAAAAAATAATTCTTCAAAAAAAATTGGGATCGTAATCAGCAAATTCAATGAACCGATAACGGAGAGTTTATTAAACGGCGCTTTGAAAGCTCTTGGTGAAAACGGGGTAAAGGAGAATGAAATTGAAGTTTTCTATGTTCCGGGTGCATTTGAGATTCCCGCCGTGCTTAAAAAGCTATGCAGACAAAATATAAATAAAAATATATACAGCGGTTTCATTACGATCGGATGCGTGATTAAAGGCGAGACGGCTCACTTTGATTATATTTGTAACAGTGTTTCAGACAGCATAAATAAAATTTCTTATGAATATGAAATGCCGGTGGGATTTTGCGTGCTTATGTGTTATACCGCACTTCAGGCTCACGAAAGAAGCCTTAGTCCTCCCGATAAAAACAATAACAAAGGTTATGAAGCGGCAATTACTGTTTTAGAAATGATAAGTGTATTGAATAAGATTTGAATCTCTTCCTGCCTCTTGAATAAGAAATCTTTAAATCATTTCAAAACATACAAAGAATCCCTTGCATTTCTGTTTAATCTCGAAAGAGCAGGTATCAAATATGATCTCCAAAATATAAAGGTACTCCTTAAAAGTTTAGAAAATCCTCAAAACAATTTTAAGGCAATTCATGTTGCCGGAACTAACGGCAAAGGATCCGTTTCTTCATTTCTTAATTCATTTTTAATGGAAAAAGGATATGTTACAGGTTTGTATACTTCTCCGCATATAAAGGACTTTCGCGAAAGAATTTTAATTAACGGAAAATTTGTTTCGAAGAAATACATTACAGAATTTGTAAATACGAACTTTAAAACAATCGAACTAATAAAGCCAAGTTTCTTTGAGGTATCTACTGCTATGTGCTTTGATTATTTCAGCAGGCGCGGAGTACAATATGCAATTATTGAAACAGGACTCGGAGGAAGGCTGGATTCTACAAACGTAATAACGCCGGTTCTCTCGGTTATAACAAGCATTTCAATTGACCATACGGATTTTCTGGGGGAAAGTATAATAAGCATAACAAAAGAAAAGGGGGGAATTATAAAAAAAAATATTCCCGCCGTTATTGGTAAAGTTCCCCGGGTATCGGTTAAAATATTCCGAGACATTTCCAAAAAAAAACATTCGGAAATTATTTTTGCTGAAAAAGTAAAAGAGGTGAAAATAATAAAAAGAACCGAAAAAGGTTTTTATTTTAATGTAAAAAATAAACTTAACAATCTATTTTTCCCTGTTGTCGGAGATTATCAGGTAAATAATATTAAGACATTTTTCGCTTCACTAAATGCTTTAAAAGATTCGGAGCGGATACATGACAATCTTCCTGTCATTAAAAGGAGTTTTAAAAATCTGAAGTCAAACTCAAAGTTTTCGGGCAGGTTTGAATTGATCAGTTCGAATCCTAAGGTCGTAATTGACGTTTCCCATAATCTCCAGGCTATTGAAAATATAGACGGAAATCTAAAGTATTTCAAATATAACAAGCTGTTTATCATTTTTGCTATGATGGAGGATAAAAATTATAAAGAGTGTTTGAATATACTTGGACGTATTGAAGCGAAGATAATACTGACAAAGCCTGACTATAAAAGGGCTGCAAACCCATCTGTTTTGTTTGAAGCCGTAAACTCTAAAAAGCCGAATTTTATGGTAAAAGAAAAACTAAAACATGCTGCAGATTTTGCTTTTCAAAATGCGGGTAAGAAGGATCTTATTCTTGTTACAGGCTCCTTTTTCCTTGTTAGTGATTTCCTAAAAATTTTCCGGAAGAAGAGTTTGGAATGACAAGAACCTTTGTCACAATACACAATACACAATACACAAAATGCTCTTTTATATTCAATATTATTAATGGTTTTAAAAATTTATATTTGTACATGCAGTATAAAGATATTAAAACAATTGGTATCATAGGCTCCGGTACTATGGGAAGAGGGATTTCTATTTGTTCTTCAATGGCTGGATTTGAAACTATTCTTTATGATATAAAGGAGGAATATCTTAAAAATGCAAAGGCTGCTATTGAAAAAGATTTATTGAAAGCAGTTGAAAAAAAGAAAATTGATTTAGATAAGAAAAATGCAATACTTAGCAAACTGATCCTTTCAAAATCTTTTAATGACCTGAAATCTTCTGATGTTGTAATTGAAGCAGTCGTGGAAGATATAGATATAAAGAAAGAGATTTTCCACAACCTGGATGACATTTGTAAACCGGAAACCATATTGGCTACTAATACTTCTTCATTATCAGTTACAACAATTTCAACAAGCGTGAAAACCAATCCGGGAAGAGTAATAGGAATGCATTTCTTTAATCCTGCAAATATTATGAAGCTTGTTGAGATTGTAAAGGGTGATTTTACTGCGGATGAAACTGTGGAAGTTACTGAGGAACTTGCAAGGGGCTTAGGTAAAGTTCCGGTAATAGCCGCTGATACACCTGCCTTTATTGTAAACAGGATTGCAAGGCCATTTTATGGCGAAGCATTAAAAATACTAGGTGAAGGAAGTGCGGGCGCCGAAACAATTGACAAAGTTATGAGAGGTGCGGGCGGTTTCGCGATGGGACCTTTTGAATTGATGGATTTGATTGGTATAGATATTAACTTTTCTGTCACCAAATCTGTGTATGAGGCATTTTTCAATGATCCGAAGTACCGTCCGAGCTTTATTCAAAAAAAAATGGTTGATGCAAATCTCCTTGGCAGAAAAACGAAAAGAGGGTTTTATAAGTATGAATAAAAATAGTGACAAAGAAAAAAACGTTTCGCATA
>JBBSDT010000144.1:0-8129 GCA_038240405.1 Ignavibacteria bacterium | reverse complement strand
CCCATTAAGAAAATCTTTCAGCTTATCATACAAGATTTGTTCCTCTTCATCAGATATTGTTTCTAATGGCTTATTTAAAATCACTTGAGATATAGAACTTATCCAGCTACTAGTATCATTAGATTCAGAAATTAATCTAAGATAAAATGCTTTATCTCGAATCGGAAGAATATTTTCTTTTATATCCTCATATCTTTTTATAATTTTATTTTTTAAAATTTCGAATGGTAAGTTTTCATTATAAAGATAATTCGAAATACATTTTTGAATTCGATTTAATAATAGAGAAAAGGAATTATTTATTTCTTTTATAATTTCCTGCAATTCATCAATATAATTTTGTAAAAGTCTTTTATTGTTTTTTAAGGATGAAAACTTATAATCAAGAGCAAGTGGAAAATCTTCAAAAAATGTTTCCTCAAAATCTCTGGAATTACAAATTGCTTCCCTAAGCCTCTGCGCTTTTTTACTAATGGTCGTAGTTTTTTTTGAATATTCGGACAAGTTTTTATAGAAAACTAAAAAAGGTTTTATGGTATTTATGAATCCTGATTTGGATAGTTTTAGTTCTGAAGATTTGTTCAAAAGTTCTCTATACTTATTAAAGATTTCTAATCTTATTCCCGTTACATCAAATGATTTAATTAAAAATTTATGTGGATTCTTTGTTAATAGTTCAAAGATATCTTTGTTTAAATTGGGAATGAAACTGTCCTCTCGAAATAAAGCATACTCTTCCTTCTTGATAATTAAAAAAATTGGAATCCAAAAATCGACAAACCCTTTTTTTAATTTATATGGTTTATTCAATAATATTTCTACAAATTCATTTAAGTTTCTCCTTGAATACATTGCAGAATCTAAGAATGTACATGATTCATTCCATAATTCTTTGAAAGATTTTTCGGATGGTTCATCTAAAAAATAATGTTCATTGTTTGACCTGTGTAATCCGGTATTTTTTACCAAACTCAAATAAATTGTTTTCTCAGGGGGGAACTTGTCTTGATCAAACCCTAAATCTTTCGTATTAGATTTCTCAATTAATGAATTTAGTAATACTCTTCTCGCATTGGAAATTTGTCCTGATAACTTAGTCCTATTGATAAGTTCATTGTGAAGTAACGGCGTTTTATAATAAACATCCCGGCAAATGTCTGATAGTTTTTTATTAAAGCTTTTTTTATCATTTATCTCGACTTCTATTCCCTTGAAAATCCATGTTACATTTGATTTATCGGAAAAAATACTTTTGAATAAATAATGATTAAGCAGGTTTTTTTGATGATCTAAAATAATATCCAATTCTTTCAAAGCAACAGAATCATTATAATTTTCTTCCTTTACTTTTTTTATTCCTTCAATCAAATACAGTAAATGTTTTATTTCAGATGTGTTGTGATATTTACCAAATAAAATGGCATCTTTACAGTTGCTAGAGATTTCTTTTAATGTTGAAATTTCTAATTTTTCATTAAAAACTAAATTTACAAATCCATCAATTTCATTTAGAGGAGATACTATCTGAGGGTCTTCACTGACTTCAAATTTGAAAACTCTGGGTGTACCTAATTCATAAAAAACAGATTTTGCCTGAACACATTCATTGTCGAAAAACTCTTTTAGAATTGGAACTACATTTGCGGCTTCAGGTATTAATTTGCCTGCTTCATCAATTGCTAAATCAATATTTAAATCGGTCCATTCAAACAAAATATATTTATTTTTGAACTTTGAAAAACGTATAATTTTATTTACTTCCAAGCGATGAATTATTTTTTCTGCATTTGAAATTCCTAAGCATAACTTAGAATATTCCTTTATAAATGTTTTATCAATAATTGATGTCGTTGGGGAAAATAAATTCAATACGCCTAATACTTTAACCAACTTCAAAGAATTCTCGGTCTCTTCATCCAGCCTTTGCTCGACTTGATCAAGGGAATTTTTTATTGATAACCATTGAATGGAGTGGGGGTTGAATTTCGAAAAAAGAAATGAACTGTAATTATACATTAAATAATCACAAACATTCGAAATATTATAGTAAGAGTTGCTTGTGTCTAAAAAATCTTTCAAACCAAATGGCTCTTCTAACTCGAGAAAGGAAAATATAGACCTTTCATTTTGCCCATACTTTTGAAGAGCTAATGTTAAAACGGATGCCGATAAAATATCAAAGGGTAGAATTTTCTTGGCAGTACTTAAATCAAGGTAATCTCGTAAAGAGGATGTCTTTGAGTCTCTTATAATGTTAAGCAGATTTGAAATATCTTTGCTTGGCTTGATCTTAGAATTTAGATTTGGAATTCTTTCCGAAAGTAAATATAACAATTGCTCAACCGGTTCATTAAAAGTTACTTCCTTTAGCCGTCCTTTAACTTTATCCCATTCCTGAACATGATTCTTGTTTAAACCATATGAATATGACTTAAAATCTTGATGAAGAGACGTTATTAAAATTATGTTTTTATCGTTTATAAATTCCGCTAATTGCTGGATAAAATATATTTCAGAGTACGGGTTTTCTTTTGCAGCAAACTCCAAGAACTTTCCTAGTTCATCAATTAATAATAAAAGTCCCTTATTATTTTTTAAATTCTGAAGGTAAATTTTTTCTAATGCATCAATGATTTTAGACGGCTTAGTTGGACAATCAAGAATTTGAGAAAATATTGTAATCAACGAATCATAAGAACCGACAATACTGATGGTTGTAAAGGAATTTGTTTTTGAAAATTTGTTTTTATGATTTTCAAAGAATACATTTTCACCGTTTAATGATTGTTGAAAAGCTAATAAAAAAGATGACTTGCCAGAACCATATGCTCCAATTAAAGAAAAGCTGTGAACTCCTTGTTCATAATTTTCAATTATTTGTTTGTAAACTAATTTAGAATTAGGAGTAGGAATATAATTCAACAAACCATTTGCATCTCTGATGATATTAATGGAAGGGGAATATTTATTTTTTATAGTATGCATCTAAAACTTTCCATTTATCTATTTTATTTTTAAATTGAACAACTTGATTCCCTGCTGTATCTGAAAAAATCACATTTGAATAAACTTTGGTTATGGAGTCAATTTTTTCCAGTAGTGAATCATAATTAATTAAAAAAATCCTTCCTACAGAATCGATACCGTTCATTAGTTCTCGTACCGTGATGGAGCTACCATAACTTTCATTGTCCAAGATTGCAAACAGAATAATTTCTTTTGGAATATCTTCCTTGTGATTAATGTTAAATGAAACGGTTTCCCGTTGTTTGTCATACTTTAATAAGTTCAATTCGATAAGAATCCCAGACATTTCTTCTAACAACCCGTTATCACGACTCTCATCATTTGAATAATTTTTTATGAAAACGCTTATATCGGCAGTAAGAGTTTTATCGTAACTTATTTTAAGATTTTCTTCATCACATTTTCGCTTTAAGAATCTAAAAAGAACTTCCTTTTGTACATCGAATCTTTCTCTTTTAAATTCATTAAAAATTAAATTGTAGATGGATGCTTTGCGAGTCTTGATTAAATGATAGTGAAGAAGCCAAATCGTTCCTATGTCTTCCAAGTATGGATCTATTCCAGATTTTCCAAAAACTTGATTTGCAAATTTAGTAGGTTCATCTTTTTCATTAATAAGACCAAAAGATTTTAACCAATATCGAATTGCAGATACCATGTTTTTACCCACACCTAAGTGCACGACAGCATTCTCATCTGAAAACGAATAGTCATTGATAATAAAATCATATCCTTTTTTTAACCACGGTTGTTTGCAGATAAACGTGTCATGACCCGAGAAGGAAAGTTTATTCATATTTTAAAATATGAATTATCTATAACAAAATTAATGATAAAAGCCTTAGTGGGCTGCCAATGTTTTTTAATGCGTTAATGTAGTTGAATTGTTACTCGCCTGATTTTTTCATTGTAGCAATATCCCTTCCAAGTCAAGGTATTATTTGCTTTGCAAATTTTCACCTATGACCTCGGCGGGGCTCCAGTTGCTATTTTAGTTTAGAGGCAAGTAAGCAGATTGTCTTTGCTTTATTATTTCCTGCTTTAATTATTTTACTATATGTCAGTGACAAGAAAGAAATGAAAGAATTTAAGAAGGAAGTTTGTGAATGGTTACGGAAACACAGTGTACCAGTGGAGAATCTAATTATGAAAAGCCATATTGCTATGGATGGATATGTCATATGTTGGAATGAAGCTATTAAGGAGCATGTCGTTTTTAACAGATATTCCTGGGATAAGTATATAGGGTATTGCTTCGAGAGTATTAGAAAAACCAATTTAAGGACATTGTGAAGAAGAAGCTAAGATATTTCAAGAGGTCGCTTGAGTGAGAGAAGTTAAGATTTTAGGTGCTACAATTTAAGCCGGTTGGTAACTGAGATATTAAAGCTGTATATGTTTAGACATAAATTTTAAGGTTACTGAGGTGAATATTGATGGGTTAGTGATGAATCGGATGAGAGAATGAGACATAATTGAATCAGGAGAGGTAGAATGAGTATTCAATTTCTTGTTATTCCCCGATGCCAACCCTTTTTAGCCTATCATACACTTTCACTTGCTTGTCAAGCCTCAGGGCTTTGACAATCGTTCAAGGTATGATAAGGCTTACGCCTTTAAATTGGTAGCGTAAATTTTTGGTAAGTGCTTTATTTTATTGGGCTTAGTCTATTAGGAGCGTAAATATATTTGTGCTTAGATTTTGAAGCGTAAAAATCTTAATTTACTTAAGTAAAACGATTATAGGAAGAAGTTTTCCTGTATAAAAACTTTAAAAATTAATAAAGGAGAACTCAAATATGAAAGCCCCTCTTCGATATCAAGCCCTTGAAATTTTTAAAACACTAGACGCAAAAGAACTTAGAGACTTCCAACAATTCCTTCACTTCGGACCATTTTTAAACAATATAGGTGGCAAATTTTCATTTAGGCAAAGCATTCAGCGTAAAAAACAAAGCGTAAAACTTGCAAAGTTTTTTACGCTCCTTAAACCGTTTTATCCTGAATTCAAAGATTTAACCTTAACTAATGACTATTTGATCAAAAAGATGAATGCACAAAGTATTTCCAGTATTAAAAAGTACTTCATGAATCTGAAAATAATGTGTGATCATTTTCTTGTACTAAAGGAAATTGCAACAGATAAATATTATTATGACGAAGCATTAATGTATCAATATCAGGGAAGATCTTTGAAAAAGCTTTTTGACTTAAAGTATAAGGATGTATTAACGAATCTGGAATCACCCAATTCTTATAATGTAAAAGATTTTTTGATGAAGTGTAATATAGGTCTAATAGATTATATGAGACAAGCACCGGACATTAAGGGTAAGAAAAGTTCTGAGATGAAAAAAGCTATTGAATTGCAAGTCGGTCCTTCATTTAATCTACTGTTTTATTTTGTGTTTGACTCAATTAATGTAATAGTAAATTTAATTGGCAACGCTAACTCCACTGATCTTAACTTGGAGAAAAATGAGTTCTATTCATTATTTAGAAAATTGTTTCCTGATAAGACTCTGCAATATATTATTGCAAAAGCTATTGAATTAAATCCAAATAAAACCACAAAGAAGATTATTGAATTGTATTGGCTTAACTATTTATTTCGAACCACTAACGGGAAAGAGGCTGGTTCGTATTTTAAGCAGTATATTGATATTCTCGAAATAATCGACAATAACTTAAGCCTCAATGAAAGATATGATATGTATCATGAAATTGTTTTTGGCTTTTGGCTTTCTATGAAATACCCGGAATTTGAAGGTGAAGAATTTAGATTTTACGATCTGTATTTAAAAAATAAGGCATATAAAGCATCAGGTAAAGATAGAATGAACTTAGTTGAATTCAAAAATTTAATTCTTCGAGGAGATAACTCTTGGCGTTATGATTGGACTACTATTGTTATGAAAGACTATATTCATGAACTTGATGGAGAGTATCAAGAAATGCTTACACACTATCGAAATGCAAGTCTATATTTCTATCGCGACAAAAATTTTCAAAAAGCAGCTGAAGCAATATTAAAAATCGAAAAAAAAGGACACCACGTTATGACGAGGGATGTATTGCATCTTCAAGTTTTAATATATTATGAGCTAGGATATTTTGATTCAGCCTTAACGTCTTTAGATTCACTACGAAAATATCTAGTTAATCAAAATGTTGGAGCTGCAACGGCTGTTCCCTTTAAGAAATTTATAACCTGCATGCGGTCATTAATTACAAATAACAGTAACAATACCGATAACTTTGAAAGTATTGTTCCCATCCTAACAGGAAATGAAATTGTTGCCTCAAAATTATGGCTTCGTGAAAAAGTTACTGAACAAAAGAGAAAACTCTGGAAAACACATACACAACTTCCAGCCCTTCGTAGGTCGGTATAAGTAACCAACCTAAAAAGCATTTCCGTTGCGTAGTTAAATCAGTTCAATTAGTTTTGTGGCATTTAATCTAATACAATGCAAAATCAATTTGAACATTCTGAGTTACTTAAAGAAGCGGAAGTAGACTTCTCATCTATTCAACAAAAAAGTCTTACTAATAAAACCATCAAAGCCACATACCACATGCTCTATGACACAAGAATGCTTAAGTATGTTCATAAAGATCAGTTTACTAAAATCAGAACTACCTATGGACGCTTCACCTCTCACAAAAGCTTGTCGTATCTTTGTGACAAAGGCTGGCTTGAGGAACGAACGGAAAACGTATACTCAACGGCTGACAAAACCCTTCCGGTGTTACAAGCTAAAGGTCACAATATTGATATCCTTCCCAGAACAATTACCGGTAAAGGATTGATTAACGAGATTCAAAATACTGAGAGTTTTATAAAGCTTATGAAGATTCAATACTTTAAAGCATTATTGTATCCGGCATTTGGCGTTCAAAAGGTATGGCTCCGACCAGATGCATTGCTCGTTCGCGAAGATGAAAAAAACCGAAGATATAAACTAACATTTCTGGAAATTGAAGCCCAAAAACCTGATTGGCAAAATCATATTGAAGGAAAAAAAGAAAAGTATATTCGCTTGGCACGTGACATTGAGTTTTATAATATGTGGCTAATACTTGCAACAAAATTAGGTTTTCCACAGCCTGATATATCTAGAGTTAAATTTTCAGTTTATATTATTGGAAATATTTCAAAAAATTTTGGAAAAGGTTTTACATTTTTAAAGGAGGTTACAATTGAATAATATAAAATATAACATTCTTATTAGTGTTGGTGTGGTGCTGGTGTGTGCCATCATTACCATTACCAATGGAGTAAATTTCTTTTTACTCTTTATCCCTGTTGTTTTCATTGTAGTCATTGTATGGTTTTCGAGCTTATTACGAAAACGGTTTGGAAGTTCATATGGTGCTGCCGCGTTATTATTTTTAGTTTGTGTCGTACCGATTGCATGGTATATATTTTCAGCCAATTTACCCATGACATATCTCATGACATTAGATCGAAAGAAAAATGAAGATCTGTTGAGTTTCAAAAACTATTCTGGTGGAGTGGACGCTAAAAAGGAAGTGGCTAATTATCAGCTTCGACAAGATAGCATACTTAGACAAACGGTAACACAATTACTTTCTGAAAACTTGGTTGATTCAGCGTTGAATCTCATACGGAAAAATCAACTTGTAACTGAAAAAATTAAGAAAGTAATATTCACAGCCGATAGTCTAGTAAAAATTAAAGTAGAGCGTACTGCCAATTTGGAGCCGGTTACAAATACTACCTTTAATGGAAATCAACCATGTGGAAATTACCCGGAAAGCTCAACGAGATACTTAACTCTCAATGATATTGCAGGTAAATCAAAGCGAACACTAAGACTAATGAGAAATGAAATTTACATGAGACATAATTATATTTTTACCTCGGAAGATTTGACTAACTATGCACAATCATTTGCTTGTTACAAACCAATTAACAGTAATGTCGATTCACAGCTTTCAAATATAGAGTTATCAAACATTCGATTACTTTTGCAACAGGAAGGTGAGATGGAGCGGGTTGTCCCTGGTGCATTGTCATTATTATTACCGATTGCCGTTCCAGTCTACAGTGTCGCCGCCGAGAATATTTTAATGTT
>JBBSDT010000143.1:0-8135 GCA_038240405.1 Ignavibacteria bacterium | reverse complement strand
TGATGATTCTTATTTTCTCCTGGATGTCAGAACACTTGAAGAATTCAATTCAGGTCACATTAAAGGTGCCGGCAATATTGATTTTTATCATGAAGCCTTTGAAGATAAAATTGATCAGCTCGATAAAAATAAAAAATATCTGGTTTATTGCCGTTCGGGAAGCAGAAGCAGGAAAACTATGTTCCTGATGAAAGATCTGGGCTTTAATGAAGTATATAATCTGGATGAAGGAATAATTTCCTGGTTCGATCACGGATTTAACGTGGAATAATAAACTTAATTATAAATTATGGAAATTAAACAGTTCTATGATGAAAACCTTTCACATGCATCCTATGCTATTTTCAGCGAAAATCAAATAACTGTAATAGATCCTGCAAGAAATCCTGAACAATATTATGAATATGCAAAACAGAAGGACGGCGAAATAATTGCCGTAATAGAAACTCATCCGCATGCTGATTTCGTAAGCTCACACCTGGAAATTTCAAAATCAACCGGAGCTAAAATCTACGTAAGCAAGCTTGTTGATCCGTTATATGATTATGTTCCTTTTGATGAGGGGGATGTGATTGAATTAGGAAAAATAAAATTAATATCTGTGAATACTCCGGGTCATTCACCTGACAGTATTTGTATTTTAATCAAAGATGAACATGGAAATGATTATGCCATAGCAACCGGAGATACTTTGTTTGTTGGAGACGTGGGCAGACCGGACCTTCGTGAATCAGCGGGATCTATGAATGCACAAAAGGAAGAGCTTGCCCGGATGATGTTTAAAACCATAAATGAGAAGCTTAAGGTATTGTCTGATGATATTCTTGTTTATCCTGCACATGGGGCAGGTTCATTATGCGGTAAGTCATCCAGCAAAGATAATTATTCCACCATCGGAAAGGAAAAAAAAGAAAATTATGCATTTCATCAGCCGACTGAAGAAGCATTTGTAAATGAACTTCTTAAGGACCAGCCATTTATTCCAAAATATTTCTCATACGACGTGGATTTGAACAGAAGGGGAGCATCTGATTATGAAAAAAGCATTGGTAAGGTAAAACGAATAGATTCTTATGATAAAATTGAAAAAGGTTCGCTTATTGTAGATACAAGAAGCAAGAAACAATTCAGTGAAGGTCATTTGAAAAATGCGATCAATGTGATAGAAGATAAAAAATTTGAAACATGGCTTGGAAGTGTGATTGCACCGGGCGAAAAATTTTATCTTGTTGCAACCTCTGAAGATGACCTTAAAAGAATAATAAGCAGGACAGCAAAAATTGGTTATGAAACGAGCATCATTGCAGGTTTAGTGCATGAGAACATTCAGGAATTGGAAAAATCCGTTCCCTTAGATCTTGAAAGCTTCAGGAATAATCCTGATAATTATACAATTGTAGATGTCAGAAGTAAATCCGAAGTCAAGCAGAGAGTATTTTTCAAAGACTCCATATCCATACCGCTGAATGAAATCCGTGAAAGGTCCGGTGAAATTCCATTAGATAAGCCTGTCGTGGTTCATTGCGCAGCCGGTACCCGTTCAGCAGCAGCATCAAGTATACTCGAAAATTTATTAAGCACAAAAGTATACGACCTGAGTGATAATATAAAATCGTTTTAATACATTTAAATTTTTTAATGGTAAACAGGTTCACTACTTTCTACAGGCATATAATCGAAGAAGAAAGGAAATATCCGGATGCCACAGGTCAGTTATCAGATCTGCTTGCGGATATTGCATTATCCTGCAAAGTAATTTCATTGGAGGTTAACAGAGCAGGATTGATTGACATACTCGGATTTACCGGTGAAGAAAATATACAGGGCGAGCGGGTAAAAAAACTAGACGTGTATGCAAACGATGTACTTACGCACGTAATGAAAGAGGGGGGACACATCTGTGCAGTTTGCTCCGAAGAGGAAGAAAATTTTATTCCGATTGAAGACCGGTTTGCCGATAACAAGTTTGTTACGAATAAATATATCTGCCATTTTGACCCGTTGGACGGCTCTTCAAATATTGATGTAAACGTATCTATCGGAACAATTTTTTCTGTTTACAAGAGATTAACAAAGTCAGGTCCCGGAGCGATGGAGGATTGTTTACAAAAAGGGACCGAACAGGTCGCAGCAGGTTACGTGATATACGGATCAAGTACTATTCTCGTTTATACAACCGGTAAGGGTGTTCACGGGTTTACACTTGATCCCTCCGTTGGAGAATTTCTTCTTTCTAATGAAAACATAATCATACCTAAAAAATCAAAAACCTTTTCAGTCAATGAAGGAAATTATTGTAAATGGACGAATGGAATGAAGAAGTATGTGGCTTACTTAAAAGAAATAGACGCCTCAACTTCGCGACCATATTCATCAAGATATATCGGTTCACTGGTTGCGGACTTTCACAGGAACTTATTGTACGGGGGAATATTTATGTATCCTGCAAACAGCAAGAATAAAAAAGGAAAGCTTCGCCTCATGTATGAAGCAAACCCATTAAGTTTTATAGTAGAGCAGGCAGGTGGAAGAAGTACGGATGGTAAAAATAGAATTCTTGAGATCGAACCTAAAAATCTTCATCAGAGGACCCCTTTATTTATCGGAAGTGAAAAAGATGTTTTTATGCTTGAAGATTTTTTATCCGGGGATGATTAGATCGCTTTAGTATTCCTCAGAGAACACATTTAAACATTATAAGTTTTCTTAAAAAATTATTCTTAGAATGCGGGAGGTTTACTCATAAAGTTTGTTTTCCGCAGTTCATTAAGATTATTTTCATCTATATTCAGGTCTATTAATACTTCTTTGTCATATCTTTCCAATTTCAATTTGTCTAACACTTTTGGATAAGAACTCTTTTCGTTTCCCACCGAACTCAATTTGGCGACTGTTATAACTCCGTTTAATATGCTTGCCAGATATTTGGAAGATTCAACCCCGATACATTCACCCTGAATCAAAAATTTTAGATCAGTATTCATTTTTGCTGAAAAGGAAATGGAATTAAGAGTTTTATATAAATTTTCTACTGACAATTTTTCTTCAGTTTGTGAGGAATCATTTTGATTAATAGAATTGGAATTATTGAGTGAATCGTTTTCAATTGTGTTCTTGCCGGAAGATGTCTGAATAAAATTTTGAAATATGCCCCGAATAAATATTTTTTCAGTTGATACCATCCATAAATCCTGTTTGTAAATGATACTGCTAATTGCATCCAGTATATTCTGATTTAGAAGAAGTCCTGTCCTGGAAGTATCCTCAGTTTCTATCATTGCATCAATTTGTTTCAGATAATTACTTGCGCAAATAGTGAAATCATCTCTGAAAAAGAAATACAATCCGTTATCATTCTTGATATAAATTTTTATTCCGTTTGCATTTTTAGTAACTGAAAATAAACTGTCACTGGCTAAATAATTATTGAGCTTATTCTTATCGAAGATACCTTTTAAGACTATCGCATTTTCTCCAATCCAGGAATTGGAATAATATAACTCATCAACTCCTTCCGAAATAGAGGCTCCGGTAGCTAACTTAAAAGTATTCAGCAGGCTTCCGAATGTTTTTTCAGCATTCAGCAATGAGTCGGAAATATTTTTTTTCCAGAAGTCTGTCCGGGACATATTTTTAAAATTCATGTACATGACAAACTGCGGGTTTTCCTGGAGAAGATTTAAGGTCTTATTCACGGAGATGGGAAGCGGTTCTGGCTCAGGTTTTAGACTGCAGCCGGTTAGGATAATTAAGAGAATAAAAAATGGCTTAAGAATTAGATTCACAATTTCAAATTGTAATTACTAAATAAAAGAAGGGTTCAACAATTACTAAACTTTAGTAATCTTTGTTTTTGAAATAAAATATTGAAGCTGATATTGAAGCAAGCATAAATAACACCGAAGAATATACCGGCATATACGATTTTACAGGATTACCATTTATGGTATCAACTGTAATCTGATTAATATCTGTCGGCTTGGGAAGAATATAATAGAAAAAATTTATAATAAATTGTACAGCGCTGTTGCTGACCAGGCTGAAAATAATTTCTTCACGAAAATACAGCACAGGGCAAACAATAAACACCAGAAAGAGACTGATTATTATAGATAGAATAGTGCTTTGGGATAATAATCCGATCAGAATTATTAAAGAATAAATTATTGAGAATGAAAGAGTAAGCCACAGGATCGAATATAAAAATGAGAAATTCCAGTATCCGGATTTCATGGAAAGAATAAGCCAGACAAACCCGATCAAATAAAGAAGGCTTAGAAATATTAGAAGTACTCCTCCGATAAATTTTGCTAAGATAATCTTGGTGCGGGAAACAGGTTTTGACAAAAGAAGATCAATGTTTCCCTTTTCAAGCATTGAAGGAATGAAGGACGATACCGATATAAAACAAAATGTAATTATTAATAAATATGAAATATTTATCATTGCTACTTCAAATCCGGTAACGAGCTGCCGGATACCTTCTTCTCCCGATGACTCCATCATATTTACCATACCTTCAATTGAATCAACGTTTATTAAAAACAGGAAAACTAAAATTATTAAGGTTGCTATTGCAAAGAAACCAATAAATATTTTTTTGGCAATTGCTTCCCGGAATGTACTCAGTATCAGAGTTATAAAAATCATAATTAGTTTTGACTTCCGATTATATTTATAAACATATCTTCCAGGCTGTTTTTTTCTCTCGTTATCTCATGAATAAGTACAGAGTTCTGTCTTAAAATGTCAATAAGCTTATTTAATTCTTCAACACTATCAGTATGAAAGTGGAGCTCATTTTTCCCAATAATAGTGGCTTTGTGATTACTAAGTAAATTATTCAAAACTTGCTCATTAATTTCGGAAGTATAAAAAATATAATTGTCGGAAACAGCAGTAATTTCATCAACTCTTCCTGATTTCACAAGAACCCCTTTATTGAGAATAGCAACTTTATCACAAATCAGCTCAACTTCGCTAAGTAAATGTGAATTCAAAAAAATAGTCGTACCCTGATTTTTAAGATTAGTTAAGATGTCTCTGATTTCTTTCCTTCCTATAGGATCAACTCCGTCTGTAGGTTCATCCAGAAAAATCAATGAGGGATTATTCAGTAATGCCTGCGCAAGACCAAGACGCTGCAGCATTCCTTTTGAATATTTCTTAATTTTTGTTTTCCTCCACTTTTCCATATCTACAAGTTTGAGACATTCATCAGATTTTGTTTTAAGTTCGGCCTTAGACATACCGCTAAGTCCTCCAAAAAAATAAAGAGTTTGTTCACCTGTTAAATAATTTGGAAACTTATGATTTTCGGGAAGGTATCCAACGTGTTTTTTATAGGATTCGTTTGTAATTTCCTTTTCAAAAATCTTTACTTCGCCGTTGGTCGGAAAGGTAATGCCAAGAAGGATCTTTATAAGAGTGGTTTTACCTGCTCCATTGGGACCAAGTATTCCAAATATCTCACCACTGGAAACTTCAAAGGTAAAGTTATTTAATGCCAGGATTTTATCTTTGGAAAAACTTCTGGAGGGGTACTCCTTAGTTAAATTTTTTGTGGTAATTACTTTCATCTCATATTAGGTTATTGCAATAAGTTTACTCTTCGATCATTCCGCATCGCTTCTATAATATTTTTTATATGCTCATCCAGATCCATTCCAATTTCTTCTGCTCCTTTAATTACATCTTCCCGGTTTACATTCCTTGCAAATGCTTTATCTTTCATTTTTTTCTTTATGCTTTTTGATTCAACTTCGTTTAAACCTCCGGATTTCATTAACGAATATGCCATTATAAAACCGGTTATTTCATCGCAGGCAAAAAGGTATTTTGATAACTGTGATTCTCTTGGAACATCAGTCCTATCGGGATATGCATGACCAAGGATTGCATCAATAAATTCCTTATCGTAGCCCTCTTGTTCAAGTATTGGCGATGCTGTATTCGGGTGAGTGTCCGGATACATTTCCCAATCCAGATCATGAAGAAGACCTGCATTGCCCCAGCACTCTTCGTCTTCATCAAGTTTTTTTGCATATAATTTCATAGCCGACTCCACTGAGTAACAATGTTTCCTCAAACTTTCATTTTGTATATACTTATGTAATAATTCGGTTGAATTATTTTTACCGGACATTATACCTTTTTTTAGATATGTAAAGTTAGGTATGCCATGTGTTTATGAAATTCTTTTTATGACTCAATAATTACTTCATTGGAAAGTTCATCTTTGTCGTTTTCCCTGGCAGGAAATTCTTTTTTTAGTATCTCGCCTATACTCTGCAATCCGTGCAATATTCCATCCAGATAATTTCCCTGTACAAAATGGTCCGAAAGCTTTCCGCTAATTTCATCCCAAAATGGTACAGGTATTTTTGAGTTAATTCCTTGATCAGCTATAATTTCAAATTTCCGTTCTTCAAATACTAATAAAAACAAAACACCGGTTCGGTCTATTGTATTGCCCATCTTGAGTTTTGTAAAATGGTTAACGGCAACCTGTCTCATTGTATGTTTTTTTTCGAGAAATCCTAGTTTCCTTTTAATGCAGACACGAATTTCTCCCGAAGTATTTTTTTCAATCTTTTGAATTTCACTGGAAATTGTATCAAGAGATTCATCAGACAAATATTCTGAAACGAAATTTTTCTTTGTCATTTTTTTCAATTACACATATTACCAAACAATTTAATAGACCTTTATATTTTTGTAAAAAATTATACTCTTCATTCCTCCAATCAAATGTTGTGACGTCACCAGCTTCCGCTAGCTCCACCTCCTCCAAATGATCCTCCTCCTCCTCCTGAAAATCCGCCGAAGCCTCCGCCTCCGCCACTGCTTCCGCCCCCGCCAAAACCACCAAACCCACCAAAACCTCCGCCTCCCCAGCCTCTTCTTCCGGAATACAAAGTTCGTCCCACTCCAAAGATTCTTCTAAGAAGTGAGCCAATAATAGAAATAAATATAAAGCCGAATATTATGATTATAAATATGGGCATGCCGAAGCAACAAGTGGAATTTGAATTTGAATTTTGAGTATCCTTTGAACTTTTATCTGCTGTATATTCCCCTTTAATTGTAGCGATTATTGCATCAACACCCTTGTTAATACCTTCGTAAAAATTTCCTGCTTTAAAGCTGGGTGTAATGTCGTTTCGCATTATTTTGGAGCTTACAGCGTCCGTGAGTACACCCTCAAGTCCATAGCCTACTTCTATTCTGATTTTCCTGTCATCTTTTACAACCAACATCAATACTCCGTTGTTTCTGTCTTTCTTACCTATTTTATTTTTCTCGGCCAGCCTTATTGAAACATCTTCCAAAGATTCACCATTCAGACTTGGGATCATATATACGATTATCTGATTAGTTGTTGTTCTTTCCTCATCCTGTAATTTTTTTAAAAGATTGTTTATTTGATCTTGTGTGAGAGTTGAAGTTTCATCAACAACATATTTCCTGAACTGAGTTGGGTTTTCGGAAAGGGGTTTTTGATTATCGGTTTGAGAATAGGAAATGGATAAATTAAGAAATAAAATTAAGAGACACAGGTATTTTAGATATATTATTCGCAAAAAATAAAAATAATTTAGAATTACAAAAATAAAAAAAGCGATCAGATATTATTCAGACCGCTTTGTAATAAATAATATTTAATTTTAACCTCCGGCAGTTTTCACGATCTCCAGGTCAGGATCTTCCATTTTCAGGAAGCTGTATCTTTTTTCAATTGATGCCTTATTTATTTCATCAAGAATATCAACCATTGTATTATATTTCATTTTTCTGTCGAACTTAAGCAATATTATCAACTTAGGATTGCTTTTGTATAAGGATTCGATCTTTCCTTTCATATCATTGATTGAAATTTTTTCTGGAGTATCCTCAGTTCCGTCCGATTTACCTCTCGAAAAATATGTATTTCCTAATTCGGAAACCCTGACATATAAAACATCACCCATATCAACTTTTATTTTATCATGTTCATCTCCTTTTGGAAGATTTATCTGCATTATCTGAGGAGTATTAAGCGTAGTGGTAAGGATAAAGAATGTAAGAAGGAGCATAATAACATCCACCATTGGAGTCATATCTATTCTTACTCCTATCTTTTTTCCTTTTTTATA
>JBBSDT010000142.1:0-8153 GCA_038240405.1 Ignavibacteria bacterium | reverse complement strand
ATCTTTCTTACGATATTCTAAAATTAGATATCTCTTGGCAAAACTCTTTCCCATTCCTTAAGCCTATATAAAATCTTCACAGATCATAATCATTTTCACTCAAAAATTCAAAATCATTTTTTCTTACTACAAACATACGAGTTGGCAATTATTTATTACAAGTGGTTCGTTATAAGCAATCATTCAACCCGGTTGATTTGAAGTAATATCAGGAAAGATACAAAGCAGTCAAAAATTTCTTATTTAGAACGAAAACTGGCTCAACTAAAGAAAGCTGCATAAGGTAAGTTATATAGGAGTCACAAAGACACGAAGGTGTGTATTTTAGATTTTTTTCTTTGTGTCTTTGTGACTTTGTGTTTCTTGGTAAACAAAGAAGTTTTTGAGAGAGGCTCTATCTTAAGGCACCTGCTTCACCGTCATTCACATCTCATCCAGCTTTTCATAAAACCACGAAGTGAGGTAATATCCCTTCTCTTCCATCTCCAAACTCTTCCTTAACGAAACTACTTTGGAATACTTATTTTTTTCACCCATCGTCTTTATATTTAGCAGCTTTTTGAAATATTTTATGAATAAATATATCTGAACCTTTACATATGGTGGCAATTTTTTATTCCTTACTGCGTATTTTTTCAGAGCCATTAGGTTAACTTCAACCGATTCAAAATTATTCTGCTCATAGAAAACTTGTGTCAAAAGAAATTTATAGGATTTATAAAATTCAGATCCTTTGCTTTTTATTTTATTCAGATACAATAATGCCTCATCATAATCTTTTTTCGCAAAATATAATTTTGCCATGCATAAGGCGAACAGATTGTCTTCAATCGAAGGATCTGCATAGCGTATGTTTTTCTTTATGAAATGAATGGTCCATTTATATTTTTTAAGAAAAATGCTGTTGTCAACCACTGCAGCAAAAAAATCAAAGGGCAAACCACCTTCATGCTCAATAATATGACTTTTATAAAGTTGTGACCTGTTGAACAAAAAATCATGCATTTCAAACAGCATTAGTGAATATTTCTTCTTGCCGGGTAATTTTTCATCTTTACTCTTTAAGCTAAGATAACCCTCTTTGCCTGTGAAATACTCAAAATATAATTTTCCCGTGAAATTTCTTTTATTCTTGTGGAAATATGCATCCAGCTTTTTCAAATATTTATCATCAAGCGTCCTGAGCATCTGTAATTCATAATATTGGACAATTATCTGAGGATGATTCCTTGAAAGTTTATCTAATTTTTTTCAATATATGATATAATTTCTTTATAATATCTTTCATCAGGCAACGACTGTTTGCCGTAATAAATACCATAGTTCAGTGAATGATTATATACTTTTAATTTCGATAAGGCAAATAAATTGTCAAGGTCACTGGAATATGATTGCAGAATTTTCTTTGAATCAATAAAAGAAGTTTCCGTATAGTAATCATGAAGCTCATTTTGAATGAGGGTGTTATTGAGATAATAATCCATTTCGCTGGAAGAACCCCTTGGCCTGCTTCTTAATCTCTCCGCCGCTAAATCGAACCTTTCATTCAGCTTTCTTAATCTTAATGATTTTAACAGAAAATAGTCCTTCTTTGAAATATCCTTTTCTAATTCCCAATAGACAAGGAATTGTTCGAATACCTTCCTGAATTCTGACATCAGCTTATGGTAATTCATTTCGTTATATTTTCCATACCGGAAGATATTGCGGAATATATTTATTTTATAAATATGAGCAGGTTTGATACGAGGATGCTTTGAGCTGAGATATCTGACAAGTCTGAAGACATTCCTGTTAGTATTATGATAGGGAGACCTTACAAACTTTCCAAATGCCTGAACCTCGGCATTCGTCAATTTAGAGAAATATTCAATCATGATTTTTTTATATGATATTTAACTGCTCTGGGAAGAACTCCAAAAATTCTTTCCGGAAAAAGGGACCACTTTCGGATTACAAAACAGTATCTGTAAATGAACCCAACTCCTCCTTATTAAAAGCCGAAAACAGTTCAAAAATCCATTTTAATTCAATAAAACACTTTATTTAATTTTTTTGGAGGCTTCGAAATCTAACAAAAATTACTAAGTTAACTAATTCTGTAAACCCGCTAGCAGTAAGGATTTACAGGCATCCAATTCTTTTGTAACTTTCAAAAATACGGAAAAATGTCCTTTGACTAATATTATGAAAGATTATAATTTTGTATATATCAATTTTGAAATACAATAACAAACAGTAAAGCAAGATATTTTAAACATGTTCTTTGAAATAGGTAAAAAACCGTAAAAAGTAACTACTTAAAACAAAGTATTAAATTTGTTCAACATACAATGGAAATCATAAAACCAGGCTTTCATTAACCTTAATAAAGAAAAAGTGACGTTTCACTAAGAAATGTAAGTAACGCAAAATCAAACAAAAATTTTGAATAAACAAACCGCGATGCTTAATTAAGAAAGAAAAACAATAAAAGAAGCTTCCAAAATTTGAAAAGAAGAATGTAAAATTTGAAAAGAAGAATGTAAAATTTGAAAAGAAGAATGTAAAATTTGAAAAGAAGTCTCCGTGATACTTAAGGAAGAAAGTAAAATGCTTCCAAATGCAAACTTTATGCTCCACAAAGAAAACTTTATACTTCAAAATGAAACAAAAATGATTCCAAAAGTCGACTCGATGAAAAAAGAACTCGCCTTGATGATTCCTGAAGTCGGCTTGATGTAAATTTAACTCGATTTGATGACTCCTGAAGCCGCCTCGATGAAAAAAGAACTCGACTCGATGGTTCCTGAAGTCGTCCTGATGAATCCGGAAATACTTTTTGGAAGCCAAAAATGAATTTGAAGTCTCCTGAAATGTTGATAAATAGAAAGAAATTAGAAAAATATTGAAAATGCGCATATTTATAAGAAGAGTTTTTGCAGAGTCAGCATGCGGCTCTGCAAGAAAAAATCGGTTCTGCAGGCCGGAATAATTAACCAAGTAACACATTTAATAACTTAAACGCCGTTTATTCGGCACAAAAGAATGATCCAGTACCAAAAAAACAAGCTAAGTACGTTTGAAGCCGTTCATGCGTATTTAGAAAAAAATTCTTCGGTATTTAACAACATCGAAGAATTTGTAAACATTCAAAACGCATTTACTTCCAAAATACAGGATATAGCTGCGAAAGAAGATGAAAGAATGAATGCGACCAAGGGAAAAACGCTGGACAAAAATGTAACCAGGAAGTCAGTGACCTCCATTGCATTAGTAGTTGCAGGAGCTCTTTACGCATTCGGAAAGAAAACAAATAACGTTCCTCTGACTGAAAAAGCAAATATTACAATCTCCAAGCTTGATGGTTTGAGGAACGCAGAGCTGGCAATAACCCTGAATTCCATCAAAGGGTTAATCGTTGATAACGTTCAGGCTCTGATTGGTTATGGATTGAGCCAGGAAAGACTGGCAAGCTTTGAATCGAAGATAGACATCTATGTCGCTGCTCTTAAATCGAAGCAAAGTTCGGATGCACAGAAAACCGGTGCAAACAAAATCCTGACTAATCTCTTTAAAGAAGCCAGTGTTATTCTCGATTCGATAGACAAGCTCGCCGAAGGATTCCGAGAGGATAACGTTCAGTTTTACAAAGGCTACAAAGCTGCCAGGGTATTTAAGAACCTGGGAATAAGGCACAGACCAACACCTGAGCCGGTTCAACAGACGCCTGAGGTTAAGACCGAACCGGAAAAACTTCCGGACGCCACGACCGGTAAGCCTAACCCGCTGCCACCCGAACGGAGCGGAGAAGTTCCGCCGGTAAAGCTATAACATTAACAAAACAGTAACATCAAATACCTCACAGGTCGAAAGGCCTGTGAGGTTTATTTTTTTATAACTACACATCTTTTTATTTCTATTACCACATGTAAGAAAACTCAAAGGTTTGTCATCCTCGCGTGCTTCTTGCGGGATCCAATCAGCCTCTGCGAACTCAGCGTCAATTAAAGTCGGTAAATTATCAAAAGGTGGGAAAATGAAACTTCAGAAATGAAAGGAATTCTGAGATGTAAAATACAAAAGAGAATTTTTGTTAATAGATGTTGCTGTGCGAGCTCGATTATGTTTTAGATATTGAGCCAATTTACAGCGAGCAGCAGGAAATTTTATTCTGGCTAAAAGAATGATACTTTTAAATCTCAAGTAATAAATCATTTGGAGGGGCATCCCGACGGCTTTTCATGTTACAAGTTTGGTCTAGATCCTTTTTTCCCCGGTTCAGACCTCACAAAACTTTCGGCTTAGATTTTCTAAGGAGTAACTTTGGAAACAAACGCAGTCGAATTATTAAACCCTTCCATCAGATCACTCAAGTCAACAAAGTTATCACCGGTTATGTCAGTTACTACATATCCCGAACGAAAAATTTTTGCATCATTAAGAATTAGAATAATATCCGTTAGATCAATTGTCCCGTCCTGATTTATATCCCCGCCATATATCGCAAACTTTATTGGAGAAGTATCAACCTGAATCATATTGCTTCCGAACGCAATTGTTCTTACAGTTGTAAAATTGAAATTTAAGAGATTACTTATAAAACTTTGTCCTGTTGCAGACCATGTCTCAATTGAGTTTCTGTGTTTCATTTGAAGAAAATAACTTATACCATTTGATGCCCGCGTAAATAAAAAGGTTCCTTTACCTGCTGCATTTAAATATGCTTTTGCTGAATCAACGGTTAAATAAGGTGCGGAAATATTTCTCAAATAAACTTTGACAGTATCCTGTATGATTATATTTGAATTAGTATTATAAAATCCCTGAATGCACGTGGTTAAGTTAAGTGACATGGGAACACTTGCACCACCATGGTAAACGAATGCAGCTCCTTCATTTGATTGCCCGTTATCATATAAGTAAGCTCCGACAATAACATCAGAATATCCGTCTCCATTAACATCACCTGCCGATGAAACTGAAATGCCGAATAACGAATTTGCCTGATTGCTTTCGGTTGTCCAGTTAGGTGCAGAAGAAAGTCCCGCAAAAGACCCATAGTATACAAAAACTTTCCCTTCATCTGTCTCCCCATTGTCATAAGTGTAAGCTCCTATGATCACATCCGAGAAACCGTCATTGTTTACATCCCCTGCACATGAAACTGAATTACCAAAACGGGCATAAGGCTGATTACTTTCTGCTGTCCAACTGGCGGTTGGCGGTAGTCCTGAAGAAGAACCATAATAGGCAAATACTTTTCCTTCATCGGGTTCTCCACTGTCATAAAAATACGCTCCGACAATTACATCTGAATATCCATCGCCATTTACATCACCTGCAGTGGAAACTGAACTTCCATAATATGAATAATATGCGAACGGATGACTCTCTGATATCCAATTTGCTGTTGGTGAAAGTCCGGCAGAGGAACCGTAATAAACAAATGCTCTCCCTTCGTCAATTATTGGTGTATCATACCGGCTCGCCCCGACAATTACGTCAGAGAATCCGTCTCCATTTACATCACCCGCTGTTGATACTGAATACCCGTATAAAGCATTCAACTGATTGCCCTCGCATGTCCAGTTGGCTGTAGTAGAGAGTCCCGTATAAGATCCGTAATAGACAAATGCTTTGCCTTCATTTGTTTCTCCGCCGTTAAAAAGAGGCGCTCCAACAATTATATCTGAATATCCGTCATTATTTACATCACCAGCAGTTGAAATTGACCAGCCAAATTGAGAACCTGCCTGATTGCTTACTGCCGTCCAATTTGGCGTGGATGAGAGTCCTAAGATAGAACCATAATAAACAAATGCCTTTCCTTCATCTGATAGAGCATTGTCATATGAATTAGCTCCGACAATAACATCCGAATATCCGTCGCCGTTTACATCACCAGCACATGCGACCGAATAACCAAATTGAGCCGATGCCTGATTACCCTCTGCCGTCCATATAGCTACAGGTAAGAGACCAAGAGGAGATCCATAGTATAAAAAGACTTTTCCCTCGTCTGTTTGTCCGTTATCATATAGAAAAGCTCCTATTATGACATCTGAGAATCCATCTCCATTGACATCACCTGCTGTTGAAACTGAGTAGCCAAAAGCAGCATCCGACTGGTTGCATTCGGCAGTCCAACTGGGAGAACTGGAAAGAGGATCGATTGTAATCGGATAAATGGCATCTTCATCATTTACTATTATGCAGAATTCTTGTTGCTTTGGCGCCTGGAATTCCTGATTGAGGATTTGTTTTTCCGTTTTTTCATTTTCAATATTTGATTCTTTTTCAAAACCTGCTCTTAATTCTTTACCCGCTGCATCCCACACCTTTAATGAAGAATACTTCATCTTCTCACTTCCGGTTTTATCTTTAAATTTGAGAGCATCTTTTTCCAATGTTATTCTTAAATTTGTTGATGCAGACAATATCAATTTCAATTTACCATCTCCGTTTAACCGGTTCTTAATTAGAAAATCCTGTATCATTCCCTTTTCAGTATTATTATAGTCAATTCTAATATTTTCATCCTCTGTGAATGCTCTATTTTTATCTGCTTTAACATCAGATCCGGCAAATTCAAAAGAATTATTTTCTCTTTCTACAGAAGGGTTGGCACCTATCTTCATTAATCCACCTGAAGATTCAAATGCCTTGTGACCAGATTCACGTTTTATACCTAAAGTTTTAAAACGTACACTCCATTCGGGGATCATCTTATAGTTCTTTTCCTTAACTTTTGTTGTCTTATCATTCAAATCAAACAATGGAATTTTATTTTCCCTGGACCTTGCTGTAAAGCCATCTTTGTGATAAATGAAACGAATATTGTTTGCACGATTCGGAGACTGAAAGGACTTTAAACCTTCGCTGTAGAAAAGATTATACTCTTCACTTTTGATGTTTTCAATAGCCTGGTAATATTGGTTCTGATCCGGAATACGCAGATCTTCATTATTACAGTGTTTTTGGGCGTGATTGTGGGAAATTAGGGTGGAGGGAAAGGAAACTTGAAGATTCGAAAGATTGTTACCTATATCAGAAATATGATTACTTTTGCTCTTTATCCCAATAAACACAAAAAATAAGAAAACAAAAATAATAAACAGTACAAAATGTTTCATTATTCTTAAATTAAAAGTTGAAAATATTTGTTTGGTATAGTTTTTGTTTTATTAATAATTAAAAGATACATTTAGCAGGGGGATACAATTCGTTTAACAATATTGGGTGGGAAAACGAGTTTGTGAAATCGAAAAAGTTTTGAATAAGCAATATAACTTTATAATCAACAAGTAAAAACAAAAAAATTATCGTTAAATTTTATTAGATTTAGCGATTCGTTTGCATATTATTGAAGCAAGTGCTATATTAGGTTAAAATGGCTATTTAATATATATAGATTTGAAATAACCAAGGCTAAAGTAGATTTTAACCAACATTTAAATTTAAATTTTAATTTAAATGCTATTATAATATTTTCTAATTCACATATTTTATTAATTCAAATTAATTCTTATGAAAAAATTAATACAAATTTTATGTAGCTTTCTGTTGGTTTTTGCAACAGTAATCTTCATTCAAAAAGAATCTTTAGCTATAGTTTACACAATTGATGCTCCGTTATCAGGATTTCAGGTCGTTCCCACAAATCCTTCAACAGCACTTGGATCAATAACCGGAACGTTCGATGATGTATCAAATGTCTTAACTTTCCAGCTAACTTTTACGGGTTTATTAAGCCCAACTACAGCAGCCAGCCTTAATTCTCCCGCTCCGCGGGGAGTGAATACTCCGGCTACTATATCATTCGCAGCGTTCCCTGTAGGATTATTCTCAGGTTCATATTCAAATACTTATACTCTAACTAATGCACAAAAAGTTGAAATGGTTGGAGGTTTGTGGTATATAGTTGTTATGACCAATGCCTCCACGGCTGGAGAAATAAGGGGACAATTGGCCGAAGGTACATTACCTGTAGAGTTATCAAGTTTCGTATCAAATATTTATAAAAATAACGTTGTATTAAATTGGTCTACTACAAAAGAGATTAATAATGCGGGTTTTGACGTAGAGAGGAAATTATTTTCTTCAACACAATGGGCAAAAGTTGCAAACGTAGCTGGCAATGGAAATTCAAATGAAATAAAAAATTATACTTT
>JBBSDT010000141.1:0-8191 GCA_038240405.1 Ignavibacteria bacterium | reverse complement strand
TCTGTTCAAATAAAATAAATATATTATTACAAAAACCCATAACGAAATTTTAATATATACAGGATTATTTTCTGTCAGTTTGTAAAGTATGGTTCCGATAAATAAAAAAATCAGCATTGGTAAAGTTGACCAGACGCTAATTGTGTATATATTTTTGAAAAAAGATTTTCCTTTTGTATAAAATGAAATAAAGTACAAAAACAAAGCGGTTAAAAAAGTTAACAACAAGTTAAGTATTGTAAGTGTTAAAATCAGATAAAATTTATTATTAACTATTTTGCTGAATAGTATTTTTAGAGAATCATTCAAAAATATTTTAGCAAGGATCATATCAAACGAATTACTAGAAATATAATAGACTAATATTGAAGAGAAGTAAAGAGATAATCCCAATGAAATACTTATTGCAAGAAGAAAATTGTATCCTGTCGAGATTATCATCTGGTCTTTTAACAATGAATAAAAATAAGTTGGTTTGTATAAGCATCTTATTAGCCCGGATCTGAATTTTTTGTCCTTGTTAACAAAATAAATAAGAATAAGGATCATGGAGATTCCCACTATAATAAAAACATAAGAAAATTCCTGAACAGAATTCCCTTCTTGGATTCTGGGAATATCTTCATTATTTAAAATCCGTTTCATAAATTCAGCTGACCTTTTTTGCTGTCTGTTAAATGTAAATAGTCCGCTTGTTTTTAATGAACGATTACTATCTAATGGAAGGTTTAATGGATTCTCAGAATTCCAGTCGGCATATGAGGAAATGAAGCTTCCAAAAGTTAATGTTGAAATTTTTATATAGCATTCACTTAAAAATTTCATTTGTGCTTCCTGGGACCTGACGTCGCTAAAACCGTTACCATTATTGTTTTCAATATTTAAGCCATAGCTCGAAATAAAAAGATTATTGTTTTTTCTGTTAATTACAGGTTTAGTCTTATTTGTTATATCCGAAAGTATGGTCTTTATTTGTTCGAAATTTGATTCATAAAAATTAATTCCCACGAAGTCAACTTCTTCGGAGCATATGTCCGTATTATAAGCTCTCGAGGTGTAATATTTAAATCTCCTGTTAAGCGAATCTATAAGAGTTATGGCAGCTTTTACATAACTAAGAGAGGTTTTTTCAGACACATTAAAATCATTACCTATACCCCAGGCAAATATACATGGGGAATTCTTGTCCCGTTCAATAATATCAGCCAGGCAGTTTAGTGAAAGTCTTATATATTTATCCCTATCCAGGTTACTACTTGCAATCTCATTGAAAGGTATTTCCTGAAATAAGAATATTCCAAGTCTGTTGCATAAATTTACAATATAGGGATGAGCGCTTCGCCCGGGGACTCTTATGGAATTGAATCCAAGTGATTTTATATTTTTAAGATCTTTCTCGACTTCTGAATAATCCAATGCAGAAGCAAATTTAGGCTGATCCTCATAATAATTAAGTCCTATGATTTTAATTTGCTTACCGCTCATAAAGACCTGATTATTTCTTTTAGTCAGATTTGTAAATCCTGTTTCAGTGATATACTCATCTATTACCTGATTTTCTTTGGTTGAAATAATCGATTTCAGAATATAAAGTTCTGGATTGTCAGGGCTCCAAAGCACCGGGCTTGCAACATTTAACTCGCTTACTAGTCTAATGGTATTATTTTCCCCTATATGAAAAGGCAATTTATCGCTTTGTCCTGCTTCTGAATTGACAGACTTTCGAATAACTTTAGTTTGAACAAAAAAATCTTTCGTTTTGGATGTGTCAATTAACTTAGTCAGGTTTGTCGAGCTTATATCTATAATGTTTGACACTTTTAACGAAAGTAAATTATCAACCGAATACTTTATTGAGCTTCCTGAAACATAAAGTTTTGGTACAGCCAATAGGTATATATCTTTAGTTATACCACCGTATACTTTCGAGTAATTTATTTGACCTGAGAGGGGAAGTGAGTTTTTATAATCAAGACTGCTGTTAACATTAATTAATATTTCATTACTGCTTCCGATTAGATCGTCAGCTAGTGAATTTATTATGGGTGTAGATCCTCCATAATGATTCGAAATATAATTATTATTTATTCTGACTTCGGATTCACAGTCAATTCCTTCAGCAACAAATATGAAACTATAAGAATTGATAATATTATCCGGAAGGGTAAATTTTTTTCGGAAGATTGCGGTACCTTTAAAATCGTAGGCAATTGGAATGATGAAATTTTCAAAGTTTATACCATTATTAAATGAGATTTCCCATTGACCATTCAGTTCAATCTTTTTTCGTGTATCACTCTCAAAAAAAATACCTATATCTTTAAGTTCATGGGTGGAAGGCCGTTCAAAAACTTTAATCTGCGATCTTAAAAAAGCCGAATTTATAAGAAAAAGTAACAGAAGTAAAATTTGAAGTTTTCTCTTCTTACAAAGATGGGAAATAATCATCAAATGCTTTTAAAATATATGCAAATATAATGATTAATGGAGGGAATTTAAAGTTTAGAATTAAAGTCCGGAATTATATTTCTGGCTTAATTCGTCTAACTTTATATATTAGGGCAATACACTCAATAAGGAGAAATTAGATTTTTCATCCGCCGTTCGTTGTCAAGCCAGTCAATATAACTTATTTTTCTCCGGGATTTTTTCTTGTTTAAGTCGGGATTGTTTTTAGTTATTAATTTTTTGATCTCTTCATTTGATTGCGAGATCTTGTCTAAGCGAGTGCTTAAAATTTTTATTTCTTTTTTAATAGTACTAATTTCTTCAAGGAGTTTCATACTTGTAATTGTAATTATAATTAAAAAATGAAGTAAAAAGTTAATTAAAAATATTAATATCCGTTTTACCGGTCAACTTGTAAAATTGCTCATTTGTGAAAGTGGAAATTATTTGCTAGACAGAGATATGATAACAGGGAAAAAAAATTAATTATTATATTCATGTGACTTCTGGAACTCCCTGGAGATCTAAAATTTTATTTGATTTCTTCCGGGTTTTTGCAATTCTGAATTCTTCATTTCTACTTAAATTACCTTTTAATATTGTTTTAAACTTCAATTTCTTTCACTTACAACTCTTCCTTATTATCTCTATCTTATGCCGAAAAGAAACTTATTTGAATCAGGAGATCAAGGAAATTTATCATAAGGAAAGAGTAATAAACGAACGTTTAAAGATTTACTATCTTAATAATTCTCCAAAGACTAATTCATTTGCTGAAGATGTAAGAATTGGCTTAACTGCGAAAAAGAAGTTCCTTCTTCCAAAGTATTTTTATGATGAAAGAGGTTCACAGCTTTTTGAACATATTTGTATGACGGACGAATACTATCCGACAAAAAGCGAAATTAGTATCCTCAAAACTTTATCACCAACAATTTCGGAACGAAATAATGATAAAAATTTAATCGTCGAACTTGGAAGCGGAAGTTCACTTAAAACAAATTATATATTGAGTTCTTTTCTAAAAACAAGAGATTCATTGAAATATGTACCTATTGATGTTTCGAGTATATTAATTAACAGCTCTCAGGAATTAATAAAAAAGTATGATCGCTTGACTATAACTGGAATTATTTCTTTTTATAAAGAGGGGATAAATTTCATTATATACAAGGATCCTTCTCCCAAGCTTATTCTCTTTCTTGGGTCAAGCATAGGAAATTTTACAAAAGAGGAAGCAATAGATTTTATGAAAATGTTAAGAAAAGATTTGAATCAGGAAGACAGGCTGCTTATTGGGTTCGATTTAATTAAAGATAACAAAATTTTAGTAAATGCATACAATGACGGCGGTGGATTTACTGCAGAATTTAATCTGAATATACTTCACCGGATTAATAATGAATTAGGTGGAAATTTCAATACAGATAACTTTGAACATTCGGCAATTTTTAACGAGGAAGAAAGCAGAATTGAAATGTATCTGGTCGCTAAAAAAGATATAGTAGTAGAAATAAAAGACATAGGAGTGGAAGTTAAGTTTGAAAAGGGGGAAAGAATTCATACTGAAAATTCTTATAAATTTACAAATGATATGATAAATGACCTTGCCGATAGTTCAGGAATGGAATTTTCCGATTTCTATACAGATGATAGAAAATACTTCTCTTTATGTGCTTTCAGGCCAAAGTAAACGGAGGATATAATTGCAGCCTATAGACACACTCTGGATAATAGGACTTTTAGGATTTTTTTATTTCTTGTTCATTAGGAAAGAAAAATCCTGAATAGATAATCCCAAATCACCATAATATTTATCAATAATAGTGTACTACTACAATTGTGCAAAAAATTCTTCACTACATACAGTTAACATTTTAACTTACAATCATTCTCCTTTTCTTAAAATTCTAAATTAATGCATAAATCATCTGTTTCGGTTTAATTATATTTATAAAGTTTTTTTTTAAAATAAACCTTAATTTAATTGTCCGAGAATAAAATAATTTTTTCAATGGTCGGGGTGAGTAAAACATTTCCTCCGCATAAGCAGGTATTAAAGAATATTTATCTTTCCTTCTTTTATGGGGCTAAAATAGGAATTATAGGATTAAATGGTTCCGGCAAATCTACCTTGCTTAAAATTATAGCCGGAGTCGAAAAAAACTTTGAAGGCGAAGTTCATTTTACAAGAGATTATTCAATCGGTTTGCTTTCACAGGAGCCTGAGCTTGATGATACAAAGACTGTTAAAGAGATTGTACAGGAGGGAGTGCAGGAAATTGTTGATATATTAAAAGAATACGAAGAGGTGAATAATAGATTTTCAGAGCCCATGGATGATGATGAAATGACAAAACTTATTGAGAGACAAGGAGAATTGACAGAAAAAATTGAACATATGAATGGTTGGGAATTAGATGCAAAGCTTGAGAGGGCTATGGATGCTTTGAGAACCCCGGATGGAGATGCACAGGTAAAGAATTTATCAGGCGGAGAAAGAAGAAGAGTTGCTTTATGCAGACTGTTGTTGAAAGAACCGGATATTCTTCTTCTTGATGAACCGACAAATCATCTGGACGCGGAATCAATTGACTGGCTTGAGCAGCATTTAAAACAATATAAAGGGACCGTAATCGCTATTACACATGACAGGTATTTTCTTGACAATGTTGCAGGGTGGATATTAGAGCTTGATCGGGGGGAAGGAATTCCATGGGAAGGAAATTATTCATCCTGGCTGGATCAGAAAACAACACGCTTGGCAATTGAAGAAAAGCAGGAAAGTAAACGCAGAAAAACATTGGAACGTGAACTTGAATGGGTTCGCATGTCTCCAAGAGCGAGGCAGGCAAAATCCAAAGCAAGATTACAGGCTTATGACAGAATGATGAACGAAGATATGAAAAAAAAGGAAGAGCAGCTTGAAATATTCATACCTAATGGTCCAAGACTTGGAAATAAAGTCATTGACTCCATAAATGTTTCAAAGTCTTTCGGAGATAAATTGCTTTATGAGAATTTAAATTTCTCTCTTCCACCGGCAGGTATAGTAGGAGTAATTGGCGCGAATGGGACGGGTAAAACAACTCTTTTCAGAATGATTCTCGGAAGTGAAAAACCGGATAACGGAAATTTTGATCTCGGGGATACTGTAAAAATTGGTTATGTAGACCAGGCTCATACCGAGATAGATCCGGAGATGACAGTATGGGAAGCGATTTCAGGAAACAATGAACTTATTGAGATAGAAGGCAAACAATTTAATTCCCGTGCTTATGTTGCAAGGTTTAATTTCAGCGGTGCGGACCAGGGGAAAAAAGTCAGTATGCTTTCGGGGGGAGAGAAAAACCGGCTTCATCTTGCTCTTACACTGAAATCCGAAGCAAATGTTTTGCTTCTTGATGAGCCTACGAATGATATTGATGTAAATACTTTAAGAGCTTTGGAAGAAGGGTTGGAAAATTTTGCGGGATGCGCAGTCATAATATCTCATGACAGGTGGTTCCTGGACAGAGTTGCAACTCATATTCTTTCATTCGAAGGAGATTCCATTGTTGAGTATTTTGAAGGAAGCTATTCCGATTTTGAAGAATATAAGAAGAAGAAGTTTGGAAATATTGAGCCAAAAAGAGTCCGTTACAAAAAACTAGTTCAATAAATCGGATTGCAGAAAAGATTCCAAATTAGTTGATCGATGATAAAAAATGGATTTAGTGAATAACGTTTTAGATTTTATTTTTCCGAGAGTTTCAATCGTTTCTGATAAAAGTTTGGATGAAAAAAATTCCAATCAGTATATTGGTGATGATGAGTTAAATCTTCTTGATATTGTAGGAAAAAATGATTTGCTTGACTTAAAAAGTAAAATAATTTCAGAAGACTCGTTTAGCCTCTTTGCCTTCCGGGAAGGAGATGAGTTTTCCAAAATTATTTATCAGCTTAAATACGGAGGCATGAAGCGCCTTGGAATCTTTTTGGGAAATTTAGTTGGGCAGAAATTAGAGAAGTATTTGAGAAATAATACAGTAATGAAATATGAAGTATTAATTCCGGTTCCACTATTCCTGACAAAATTCAGAGAAAGGGGTTATAATCAAACGGATTTTATTTGCAAAGGAATGAATGAAAAGCTGGGAATCCAGTTCCTTCCGCATATAATCAAAAGAACACGCCACACTTCCTCACAGACCAAACTAAGTCGTGAAGAAAGGATAGAGAATATCAAAGATGCTTTCATTGTAGAAATAAAGTTTACTGAAGTAATCTGCGGCAGAGACCTGATACTTGTAGATGATGTTATTACTACCGGTTCAACTATGAATGAAGCAATAAAAGTTTTGAAGAAAAACGGAAGCGGCAATATACTTGCTTGTTCACTCGCAATGGCAAGATGAATGGAAGGCTAATCTCTTTGTTACAGGCTTTAGTAAGCTTAATTCTTTTGAGACTAAACTTAGGAAAAACCTAAGGCAGATTAATTTTAGTTTTCTATTTCTTTCAATACATTTACAAGCTCCATTATTTCTTCCTCATTATTAAACAGATGTGCCGACAGTCTTAGAAATCCTTCCCGAAGGGCAATGAAGATATTTTCTTTTTCAAGGTTGCTTTGTATCAGTTCATTTTTTGACTTATCCTTATGAGTAAAGATTAAAATGTTAGAGCGATGAACCGTTTGCTGGTTGGACACAATTACATATTCAGTTCCTTTGATGTTTTCTATGAATATATCCTGAAGTTTGAGAATGTGATTAAATATATTTTCAACGCCCAGTTTCAAAAAAAGTTCAATCGAAGATTCCATTCCGATCATTCCAAGAGTATTAGGAGTAGAATTTTCATATGCACCTCCGTCTTTTCTGAAGTTAAGCTTATAATCCAGAAAATTTTTAAAGTCGTAGTCAAAGCTTGAAGTTGCAATATATGTTGGAATAACCTTCTCTTTTATCCGGGGGGAAATAAATGCAAATCCGACTCCAGCGGGAGCCATCATCCATTTTTGAGAGCCAGCAGAAAAAAAATCAATTTCAAACTCAGTAACGTTAATCGGGCAAACACCAGTCCCCTGAATACCGTCAACAACCAGATAGCAGTTATTATCCTTACAAATTCTACTTATAGCCTTAAGATCGTTTCTGAAACCCAAAAATCCTACCGAACTTATTGTTAATACTTTTACCTTGTTTTCCCTGATAGTTTTTTCGATATCTTCAATATTAATTTGGCCGTTTGTGGAAGAGATAAGGATTGTTTTAATATCTTTAATCTTTTCCTGATATAACCAAGGATAGACAATTGCGGGAAATTCAGAATCTGCACAAGCAACACAATCACCCTTTTTCAGCTGAATTCCGTTTACAAAAATATTCAAGCCATGTGTTGTGCTCCCTGTAATGATAATGTCATTCTTCGAAGCACCAATTAGCTTCGCACATATGTCTTTTAAACTGTCGGACTTACTATTATTAAACTCCGAGAGATTTTTATTAGTAAAAGTATACTCGTCGATAAATAGCATTAACCTTTTTCTGGTTTCAAGAGAAAACTGAGAATAATGAGCGGAATCAAGATAAATACATGACTCCGTTACCGGAAAGAGCTTTCTTGCGTCTTCGAAGTTTCTGACATCGTCGAGATATGATATAGTTTCAGTAAAGGTTTCCATTGCATTTAACTATTTGTAATTATGAATTATAAAGTAATTTATAAAGACATTTTATTTTTTCTTTTTTATCTTTTT
>JBBSDT010000140.1:0-8209 GCA_038240405.1 Ignavibacteria bacterium | reverse complement strand
CGACATCGATACAGTTTTTATTTATTATTTGAAACTGTATATTTTTACTGTTTGCTTGCTTTCCATTTTTTTTTCTCATACGTGTCTTTGTTTTTAATTTTAATAATTTTCTCATTATAATTTTAAATTAACTATTTTACAAATAATTAAAAATTCCACTTATAGTTTTTAAATCGACATTTTCGATTGTTGCTAATTCCTAAAAATTCTTCCCCTGTTATAAAAGTTTTTGTAATTACGTTGGATAGATTTTTATGTAAGGGGTTACCAAGGCAAAGTAGAAAAGAAGAATCATTGTCCGAGGATATAGGCGTAGATTTATAAATTAAAAAGGAGAATTTTTAAAAAAATTTCTTTTTTTGTTGTCAATTCATTTCAGCAAAATTAACCCCAGTAAGAACATTTCAAATTAGGACACTCCCGGCTGGGAATTTGCCGGGATAGTGCTTTTAGACAAAATTGTTCAAATTTTTTCCGCCAAAATGTATGCTCTCTTGCTTGCGTGTTCGACAAGCGGATCAGAAAATCTTTCTAATGTCAAGATTATTTTAAAACCCGCATCTTCCAAAAGCCTTAATACTTTTTCAGTATTAAAAAAATAAAAATCAATTTTAACATTTTGGTTCAGAAAATTTTCCAAATGTACAGACTTGTTTCCGGCATGAAATGAAAATAAGAACTGGCCTTTCTCTTCTAAAACTCTATTAATCTCTTTTAATGCTTTTTTAAGCTGAATATAGTTAAAATGAACTATTGCGTAAAAAGCCACAGCCGAGCTGAAATAATTATTATCGTATTCTAATTTAAGAATATTTCCGGTAACAAATTTTATTCCTTTGTTCAACGAACGCGCTTTCTTTACCATTTCAGGTGAAATATCAATACCTATAATTTTTTTGAGACCGCATTTTTTTAAGAACGCAGTTGTCTGACCCGGTCCGCAACCAAAGTCTGCAATTAACTTTTTATTCTTATTTTCATTCGCAAATTTTTCCAATATCATCCTGTCAAAAGGTTTTTTTGAAAGCTCATTGATAAAAACCTTTGCGTATTCATCCGCAGTTTTATCATAGCACGCAATTACATTGAGGAAGGACTGATTTGCGGAAGGAATTTTATTTCTTTTTTTCAAACAATAATTAATTCATTTTAAAATTTTATATCTATTCAAAGAGGGTTATATGTCAGGTATAGTAGCAATAACAATAACATTCTAATTTAGCCGGGCTTTAATGGATCAGCAAGGTATTCGCCAAGCTTACAGTATTTCCATCAGGATCTTCTACATTAAAGAATTTCATGAAATCACCCGCCTGAATGAGAATTTCACTATCTGTGCTTATTTAAATGCTCTTTATTTAATAATATTAATTCCACTCCCCTGCATATATAAGATTTGTATTTTCCTGCTTGCTTAAGAACATATATTTTAAAGCAGTAATCTGTTTGAAATGAAGGTAGTCATGCGCAAGCCAGTTGGAAAGAAAAAATTCCGCTGACATTGGACCAAATTGAGGATGTTGATATGTATTTTCCCATTTAGGGGAATCAAGGGATTTTAACCAATCAACAGAGTTTGTTCTTTCATTTAGAAATTTCTTCTGCACATCTTCATAATTCTGTTCAATGTATCTTTTACTTTTAACCCACCCCTCAGGGTCTATTGGAGGCGGGTCTCCCGGATGATTTTCAATAGTGTGCCTCACTCTTGCTTTGAAATCAAACTGCTCTTCATCAAATAAATGACAGACTATCTCAAGCAGGCACCACTTTTCGGGCCGGGGCTTCCAGTTATATTCTTCTGCGGGGATACCTGACAATAGATATTTAAATACTTTTTTGTTTTGAGAGAGTTTTTCAGTTATGTAAGAATGATTCATTGAATAAACAATTTAAATGCACGTTTTGTTTTCCTGTACCGGGGGACATTTGACTGAACCGTAGCTGCAATAGACACAACAGTCTCCGGCTTTTGGAGTTATTGTAGTCTTGCAATTTTGACACTCATAGAACCACAGACAGGAATCCGTTGACATTATTTCCTCTTTTGTATGACTACAAAAAGGACAGATTAATGTTGATGTTAAAATGACCATATTTTTTCTGTGAGATGTGATAAAATAGAAATTAGAAAATTAATCATCAATCTAAAGAATAGGATAGTTTATAATAATGTTATATTACAGGATATTTTTTTTGTGGTTCTATTTTTCATTTCCTGCACAAGTAAGACCGAATCCCGAAGAGATGTAATTTTTATAGCTTAATTAAGGGCTTAAAAACTAATCCCGAAGGGGTGATATAATTATTTCAATTCTTCGGGATTAAAATTCACAACGATCTGAAGTTACTTGCTTCCTCCGATTGTGATACTCAAAATTGTATTTTCATTTTTCTTATAGTGTGTCAATTCTTCGACAGAAATGTATTTGAGCATTTTCGTATCGGGCAAGCTTATTGTTTTTTCAGCGAAGATATTTATATTCTTGAACCCCAAGCTGTCTATTATTTTCAAATAATCTTTTTTATTTATTGCACCGGAAATACATCCCATGGACAACTCTGCTGCTTTTTTTATTTTCTCCGGAATATCACCTGAAAAAACTATGTCTGAAATTGTAAAATGACCGCTTGTTTTCAAAACTCTGTAAATCTCTCTAAATGCTTTCACCTTATCCGGAACGAGATTCAATACACAATTACTTAATATGACGTCTATGCTTTCATTGTCAAGCGGAATGTTTTCAATTTCACCCAGTATAAATTCGACATTATCGGCTCCAAGCATTTTCTTATTTGTTTGTGCTTTTTCAATCATTGCCTCTGTCATATCCAATCCTACTACTTTACCTTTTCTTCCGACTATTTTACCTGCGATAAATACATCATTACCTGCTCCTGAACCAAGATCTAAAACGATATCGTCTTCTTTTATACCGGCAAACTTAACCGGTATGCCGCATCCCAGACCGTAATCCGCTTCTTTGACATAACCTTCTATCCTTCTATAATCTTCGGAAATGCTGTTGTCCGGTCCGCAGCAATCAGTTGAACAGCAGCTGCTGCTTTTCTTTGTTAAAACATTTGAATAAGCTTTTTTTACTGCTTCTTTAATTTCTGTAGTTTTCATTTTAAATAAGGTTAAATTTTTGAATTCATACTACAGACGTGGGTTATAAAAATAAGACGCACACTTAACAACATTTTTTTTGTCGCCGGGGGGAATAATCTATAATATTGCCATATCTGTCGGAAGAGATATCACAGCACATTTCGAAAAGCTCTTTCAATTTTAATTTAGCTCTTTGCACTCGTGATTTTGCGCCGGAGTATGAGATGCCGAGATGGGCAGCAAGTTCAAGCTGAGAATAATTTTGGAATTCTGTTAATGTGAGCGCCTCTTTGTAAATGAAAGGAAGATGTTCTATAAATGGAATTATGCAGGCAGCAAGCTGTGAAGTTTTGTAATCCTGTTCTTCTTCAACCGAAATATTTTCATTAATTTCGTAAGTATTTCTTTTCGATCTGAAATAATCTATGATAGCATTGTAGGTAATTCTGTATATCCAGTAGTTTAAACTCTTTTCCTCTTTTAAGTTTTTTAAATGTTTGTGAATCTTCAAAAAACATTCCTGCAGAATATCCTTAGCTGTATCCGGATCCTTTACCATGCTGAGAATATATTGGTACATGTCATTGTTGAAATTCTTCCATATGAGTGTCAGATCTTTTTTCAAAATTAATTTTATTTCCTATAAGACGTAAGAGTATCAAAAAAGACGCAACAAATTTGTATTAGGTTATTACTGTTCCAACCATTTTTTTAGTCTCTCGGCAGTTTTTTTCCCGGCGGATCTTTCAACCATATTATAATTGTTTTTTAAAATTTCTCTCAGGTTTTCAACCGAACCGAATTCGATCAGCAGTTTTTGTGAGGTCTTTTCCCCTATTCCGGCTATTTCCGAAAGTTCGGAAGTGAAAGTTCTTTTATCCCGCAATTTCCTGTGATACGTTATTGCAAATCTGTGTGCTTCATCCCTTACTCTCTGCAGCAGCCTTAAACCACTCGAAGTCTTTGGTATGTTCTGAGGGTAAGATTCATGAGGCAGATAAACTTCTTCAAGTTTTTTTGCAAGCCCTATTATGTTTTGATTTTTTATTTCCAGGTCATCGAGAACTTTCACAGCCGAAGAAAGCTGACCTTTACCTCCGTCAATTATTACCAGGTCCGGCGTGGATGCAAAACTTTCATCTTCACCAGGAGGCATTTGATCTTCAATAAGTTTTTTTTCAGCATGTTTTTTAAAACGACGGTAAATAACTTCCCGCATTGAGAGAAAATCATCCGGTCTGCCGGTTTCATCAAGAACAGTGTTTATCTTGAATTTTCTATAATCAGACTTCTTAGGCTTTCCATCAATAAATACAACCATTGATGCGACCGTGTCCGTACCCTGGATATGTGAAATATCAAAACATTCTATTCTCCTTGGTAGCCTGGTGAGCCTTAAATCACGTTTGAGAGCCTCCACCGAAGGTGCAATAAATTCTCTCTTCATTTTTGTCAAAATAAGCTCATCAAGCAAAAGACGTGCATTCTTTTTTACCATGAATACGAGCTTATATTTTTCACCGATTTTCGGAATTACAAATTCAACCCTGCCATTTTTTTTCCTTTCCAGCCACTCTCGGACGATGCCTTCATTTTCCAATTCATTAGCTAAATAAATCTGGTCCGGAACGAAATCACTTTTTGAATAATAATTTATAATTAATGCTTCCAAAATCTCTGCATCTGATTTTTCTTCAACGTTGTTAAGAAAATAATGTGATTTGCCGACAACCTTGCCGTCTCTTATTTTTAATAACATTCCGCAGCAGTCATTGGCAATCCTGTCAAAAGCAAAAATGTCCCTGTCGTTAATTTCATCATCAACCATTTTTTGCTTTGAAGAATAAACTTCTATTGCTTCAATCTTATCCCTGATCCTTGCGGCTTTTTCGAACTGCATTTGTTCGGAGGATCTGTTCATCTGTTCTGAAAGCTCTCTTACGAGTGTTTTGGTTTTTCCAATGAGTAATTTGGATATCTGGTCAATCATTACAATATAATCCTTCCTAGCCAGGTACCCAACGCACGGTCCTTCACATTTATGAATATGATAGTCCAGGCATACTTTGAATTTATTCTGAGATATAAATTCCTCTGTCAAATGAAGGTTGCATGACCGTATCATGAAAATATCCCGGACAGTCTTCAGGGCAAATCTCATGTTTTTTACATCCGTGTATGGCCCGAAATATTTTGAGCCATCGGAGCGTTTTCTTCTGGTTGGAAATATCCTCGGAAACTCCTCGTTGGTAATTACAATGTATGGATAGGACTTATCATCCTTAAGGTTAATATTGTATCTCGGCTTCTGTGTCTTGATAAGATTTTGTTCAAGTATCAGAGCTTCTACTTCATTGTCTGTTGAAATAATCTCCAGGTCTGCAATCTTGCTTATCATGGCTTTCAAAATGCCCGTTACTTCCTTGGATTGAAAATATTGCCTGACCCTGTTCCGGAGAATTCTTGCTTTGCCTATATAGAGAATTTTTCCGACGGAATCTTTAAATTGATAGACGCCGGGGGTTACGGGCAGATTTTTTAACTTATCTGCAAGAGTGGTTGTTAAGTTTTGTTCTGCAGGATTTAAAAAAGCTTGTGATTGAACATCAGTATTTCCATTAAATTCAGGCATGTTATCATCTTAACCTTTAATTGTATTATTTCTGTTCCTGAGTTAATTCAATTAAAACATTATTTGTGGATTTAGGATGCAGGAATGCAACCAGCATATCATCGGCGCCTCTTGATGGGACTTCATCAATTACCTTTATTCCAACCTGTAGTATCTTTGCCAATGCTGTTTGTATATCGTTGACTTCAAATGACAGGTGATGAATTCCATCACCTCTTTTCTTTATAAACTTTGTTATAGGGGAATCTACACTAATGCCTTCAAGCAATTCAATATCGCAATTTTCCAGATGTAGTTTTCTGACATTAACCTTTTGTTCCTTTACAAACTCCTGCTCCGATGCGTTAACATTAAATATTTTTTCAAAAAGGGGAACAGATTCTTCAAGAGACCTTACTGCAATGCCAATATGAGAGAGCTTCATTTGAATGTAAAATTATTTGAGTTAATCATGTATGATAAATATTACAGGTTAATTTCGGAAATGTAAAAATTGCTCCAATGTTATTATTAAAGATACTGGTCTAAGCCTTTACGTCTTAGGTAATCAACAACCTCTTTCACATTCTGAGCTTCGCCTCTCTTGCAAATTAAAAGCCCGTTATCTGTACTTATAATCAAAAGATCTTCAACGCCTATTGTTGCTACCATTTTCTGATCATTAATAATTAAACAATTCCTGGTATTGATAGTAACCGTCCTTCCTTGCTTTACATTTCCATCACTGTCTTTATCCTTAATATTGTAAACTTCATCCCATGCTCCCACATCATTCCAGCCAAAGTGGCTCCTGATAATATAAACATTGGCGGATTTTTCCATCACTCCATAGTCAATTGAAATACTTTTAAGCTTTGAGTATTCATTTTCAAGATGTTTTGGGAAATCGGATGATAAAAGATTTTCTGAAAGTCTTTTAAGAGAATTATCAAGTTCAGGCATATAGTTTTCGATTTCCTCCATCATAGTATCTGTTCTGAAAATAAACATGCCGCTGTTCCATAAAAAGTCTCCGCTATCCAGAAATGTTTTTGCAAGATCAATATTCGGTTTTTCAGCAAAGGTTTTTACTTTAAAGATTTTTTCCGGAATACTGTTTCCGTTTTTTTCCAATTCAACAATGGTTACTTTGTCGGGGTCATATTGTATATAACCGTAGCCTGTCTCGGGATTGGTTGGATGAATACCAAGTGTAACTATTCCTCCGTTATCATTTACAAATTTCAGACCACTTTTTACTATTCTTTGAAATTCATCTACGTCATCAATTAAATGGTCAGCTGCGACAACAAGTACGTTTGATTTAGCTTCAAATTGATTGATGAAAAGACAGGCCAGTCCAATACAGGGTGCAGTATTTCTTCCAATAGGCTCACATATAATATTTTCTTCCGGTATTTTTGGAAGCTGCTTTCGGACTTCATTCTTATAAAGTATGTTGGTAACAATAAATATTTTAGTGTCATGGAAAAGCCCCTTCAGCCGTTTATAAGCCTGTTGAAGCATGGAATCATTATCATGCGCTATTTTTAAAAATTGCTTTGGAATTTTCGAAGTTCCTTTTGGCCAAAATCTTGTACCAACACCGCCTGCCATTATTACGGCAAAATCACTCATATGTATTAGTTTAAGTTTTATCTGGCGTGTTTGAAAAAATTTTGACCGGATCGTTTAAATAAGAAATGAATAAATCCAGTTCCCGCGCCTGTTTACCGATTACTAATGTTTTTAAATTGTAAATAATATACGCTAATATTTCTTTTGTTTCTATTGTAACCGGATTAATTCTGTAGTTTTGAAGAAATTTTATAAATATATAGCTTGCTTCGGCGAGCTGAACTAATTTTTTTAATTCTAATTCATTTGCAAGCTTTACAATCTCCTTAAAATTGTTAAGATTACCCGAAAGGCTTCTTAATGCTTCATAAATCTGGTATTCTCCTGAAATTTTTTCCAATGAGAGAAATTTTTGTTCTGTATACTTTATAAGTTTTTTTAGGATAATGATTTTTTCCTTTTGAAAATCTTCCGGATATTTTGTAGTTAGACTTTTTTCTAACTCCATCTTTTCTTCAAGACGCTTGATATAACGTTCTTTTCTTCTTTTTTCTTCAATTAATGAATTGCGGATATTCTCAATAGACTTCAAAATTTCTTTATACGTGAAATAATCATCACCTTTGATCAGACTTGTAACTAAGGTTAACCCTTTTCTGAATAAATTTAATGTGCTCTCTGATAAATCATATTTTCCGTCTGAAATTTTTTCAAAGGAGAGAGTGATAGTCTGATAAATGTTCGAAGTTATTTCAAGTGACATTTTTCTCGAAACACCTTCCAGCTGACTGCTGGCATCAATGATATTCCTTATGACAGTGTATCGTTTATTTTCATCTGAATTATCTGAATTCAGATGAATCATTTCTTCAAATTGTTCATCAAGATAAGTATTGTTCATTAGAATT
>JBBSDT010000139.1:0-8260 GCA_038240405.1 Ignavibacteria bacterium | reverse complement strand
TTCAGAAAAGGTTATGATTATTTAAGATATATCACATTTTTTATTGAAGATAAACTCAAGGAATTCAATTTCCTTGCAAATTTTTTATCGTGTACATAGGAATGCACCTAAAGTCAAACTTTTAATTTTATTATTTGAATTTTTAAATGTACTTTTAATATCAACTGCAAATTTTTCTCCGGTTTTCATAGAGATAAATGTTAAATCCGGGTAAAAGTTCTGTTGTGGTGGTAATTCAAGTGTCAGTTCATATTTTCTCGCAAAATTTTCAAATGCCGGGATCAAAAGTAATTCAATAACTTTGGATACTACCTTTGTATCAATGGAAATAGTATAGATGTTTCTATAAATGTCAATAAATCCCTTTACAATCCATTCACCTTCATTGGTTGTGGTAATCTTATTATACCCTTCAACTTCTTGTTTGAGAGTTGCTAAAAATTGGTTTTTATCCATTGGGTTAATGTAGTGTAATTTTATATTTCCCCATTCATAAGTTAACTTAATAGAAATAAATTAGAAATCATATTTTATGGTTTTATTTTTAAACTGGTATCTTTTTTTATTTTCTACTCCTAAAAATCTTCCCAGTTCAAAAAGATTTAGCAATGCCTGCTTAGATTCCTGTCCTTTGCAGAGTGGTCCGTCGACTTTATATTTTCAAATATATCTATTATTTTATTTAGGAGGAGACGATGCAAAGGAAACTCTTCGAACAATCTGATTATTTTATGGCGTATAAGTATGATAAGAATCAGGCACGGTGAATAACAAATTAACTGTAGAAAAAGAAAGTAAGGTTCATATATTCAGAATATTATGGAAACTGACAAAGAACACTGGGAAAGAATTTATACTACCAAACATCACAACGAAGTCAGCTGGTGGCAGGAAAATCCGGTAATTTCGCTTGATTTCATTCATAGTTTCAATTTGCATAAGTCGGCAAAGATAATTGATATAGGAGGAGGCGATAGTAAGCTGGTTGATTGTTTGCTTGAAGAAGGATACGAAAATATAACAGTTCTCGATATTTCTGACCGTGCATTACAGAGAGCAAAACTTCGTCTTGGTGATAAAGCGAAAAAAGTAAATTGGATTGTTTCCGACGTAACTGAATACAGATCTTATGTTGATTATGACCTATGGCATGACAGGGCAGCGTTTCATTTTTTAATTACTGAGGAACAAATAAGGAAATATTTATCTGCTGCAATGGGTTCAATTAAAGATAACGGATATCTTACAATCGGAACTTTTTCCGAAGAGGGTCCTTTGAAATGCAGCGGACTTGATGTTAAAAAATATTCGGAGAAAGAATTACTAAGCCAGTTAAAGGATGGATTTAAAAAAATCCGCTGTATAAAAGAAGATCATATAACTCCTTTCAATACAACTCAGAATTTTTTATTCTGCAGTTTTAAGAAAATTAAATTTATAAATTGTATTTGTATAAATAAAGAGTAGACTGGGTTTGATTTTTTATAGTATTCGGATTTGTTAATGGATTATAAACTTAGCCATCTCCGATTTTTTCAATTTGCCTCTTTTTCTGAAATATTCTTTTATTATTACGAAAATAACAGGTGTCACAAATAGAACATGAACTGCTGACGTCAATATACCCCCAATCAGAGGAACGGCAAGCGGCTTTGCTAAATCTGCGCCTGTTCCTGTTGCCCACATTACAGGAATCAGTGCAAATATTGCAACTGCAACAGTCATTAGCTTTGGACGAAGTCTTAAAATAGCTCCTTCCTCTGTTGCATCTATCAAATCCTGCTGTGTCAAATCACCGTTTTTTTCAATCAATTTTTTATCCAATGCTTCATGGAGATAAATTACCATAATAACTCCGGTTTCTACAGCAATTCCATAGAGTGCAATGAATCCAACCCATACAGCAACGGAGAAATTCAGGTGAAGTATTGACATATAATAGACACCGCCAATCAAAGCAAAAGGAACTGATAACATCACAAGGGCGGCCTCGAGAAAATTTTTGAAAGTAAAATAAAGCATTACAAATATTATCAAAAACACAATTGGAATAATTATTTGTAACCTCTTCTTTGCCCGTATTTGATTTTCCCATTGTCCGCTCCATGTATAATAATATCCTTTCGGCAATGTAGATGTAAATTCCTTATCCATAACTTCCTTTGCTTCATTTACAAAGCTTCCCATGTCCCTGTCCCTTACATTCAAAAAAACGACCGACCTCAGCATACCATTTTCCGAAGAGATCATCGGAGGACCGGAATTTATTTTTACTTCGGCTAATTCACCCAAAGGAATCTGAGTTTTTCTGTTTGAGTTTAAATAAATATTATTCTGAATTGTACTCATTGAGTTTATTGATCCGTTTGAAACTGTAACCCAGACCTTTTTTAAGGCTTCTATATCCAGACGATAGTCTTTCATATATCTAACACTGATCGGAAACCTTCTTCTGCCCTCGACAGTTTTCGAAATATTTTCTCCGCCTATTGCTGTTTCAATTACATCCTGTACTTCGGCAATATTTAAGCCATACCGGGAAATAGCATCACGCTTAATATCGATATCAATGTAAGAACCACCCTGTGTGCGCTCAGCATATACATCGGCAGCACCGGGAATTCCTTTTACAATGTTTTCGGCAATAATTGCAAGCCGTTCAAGCGTATCCAGATTATCCCCGAAAATCTTGATTCCCAGATCAGTTCTTATTCCCGTGGATAACATATTAATCCTGTTTATTATGGGCTGAGTCCAACCATTAGATACACCAGGTATTTGTAATTTTGAATTTAACTCTTTTACAATTTCAGCTTTTGTAAATCCTTTTCTCCACTCCGATTTACCTTTTAAAATAATAATCGTTTCAATCATGCTTACCGGTGCAGGGTCGGTGGGAGTCTCTGCTCTGCCCACTTTTCCCAGAACTGTTTCAACTTCCGGAAAACTCTTAATTATTGCATCCTCAGTCTGGACAATTCTTTTGGCTTCCGTAATAGATACATTCGGCAACATTATCGGCATAAATAAAATACTTCCTTCGTCCAGCGGAGGCATAAATTCACTGCCTGTATTTAAGATCAAAGGTATAGTGATAAGTAATGCTATAACATTTATTGCAAGAGTAGTCTTTCTGTATTTCAGCGCTAATCTTAAAACAGGATCATAAAGCCTGTTGAAGAATCTTGTTACAGGATTCTTTTCTTCTTTATAAAATTTTCCCCGCATGAATAAGGTCATAAGCATCGGAACAAGTGTGATAGTAATTAATGCGGTACCGGCGATTGCAAAAGTCTTTGTAAATGCAAGTGGGTGAAATAATTTGCCTTCCTGTCCTTCGAGCATAAACACAGGAAGAAATGAAACTACAATAATTGCTTCTGAAAAAAATATCGCCCTGCCAACCTGCTTTGCAGATCTTGCTGAAATCTCCTTGTAATCAATTTTCAATCCTTTCTCCTGTGCAATGGCTAAATTTCTATATGCATTCTCCACCATTACGATTGATGCATCAACAAGAATTCCGATGGAAATAATGAGACCTCCGAGGCTCATAATGTTGGATGTAATTCCAAACTGGCGCATCAATATGAAAGATATTAATAACGCAACAGGAATTTCTATTAAGATTCTTATTGCACTTCTGAAGTGAAAAAGAAAAATTAAGACGATTAGACTGACAATAATTGCTTCCTCTATGATTGCATCCCGTAAAGTTTTAATGGCTTTCGTAATTAAGTCGCTGCGGTCATATGAAACCTGAACCTCAATTCCGGCAGGTAATCCTTTCTCTAATTCCTTCAGCTTTTCCTTCACTCTGTCAATTACCAATTCTGCGTTCTCACCATAACGCATTACAATAATTCCACCAACAACCTCACCTTCTCCGTTGAAATCTATCATGCCTCTTCTTATATCTCCTCCGATTTGAACTGTTCCTATATCTTTAATTTTAACAGGAACACCGTTCTGCCCGGTCATTAGAGTTATTTCCTCAATATCACTTACATCATTTATATATCCTTTGCCTCTTACAAAATATTCAATATCGGACGACTCAATATTTCTTCCTCCAACATCTTTATTGCTTCTCTGAACAGCCGTTGAAATATCGTTAATATTAATTCCATAAGCAGAGAGACGGGCCGGGTCAACATCTATCTGGTACTGCTTCACAAATCCCCCCACTGATGCAACTTCCGCTACCCCCTCGACAGACTGTAAGCCTAATTTTAAATAATAATCCTGCAACGCCCTCAATTCACCGAGATCATATTTATCACTTTTAAGATGATACCAGAATACATGGCCAACTCCTGTACCATCGGGACCGATCACAGGTTTAACTCCTTCGGGTAAAGTGGATTGAACCTGTGAAAGTTTTTCCAGCACCCGGCTTCTTGCCCAGTATATATCAGTATTATCTTCGAAGATTACATAAATAAAACTCATTCCGAACATTGACTGGCTTCTAACTGCTTTAACTTTGGGCATTCCCTGCAATGAAGTTGTAAGAGGATATGTAATTTGATCTTCAATTATCTGCGGACTTCTTCCCATCCATTCCGTCCAGATGATAACCTGATTTTCCGAAAGGTCAGGAATGGCATCGACCGGAGTATTAATCATCGAATAAATTCCATAGGCGACAATTCCTAAATAAATAATAAGGATTATAAACCTGTTTTTAACCGAGAAGTCAATTATTTTTTCTATCATATTAATTAATATTCAGCGTCAAATTTTATTATACTGAAAAACCTTCTTTCGATTTTATAAAGAAAATCCCAGTATCAATCTCAAATTGTTTCTTTCATGCTCATCGAGAACTAAGGAACTGTTTGGCAAATTCTTTGAGGCGTTTAATTGCCGGTAACTGAGGTGATTATGTAAATGTAAAGTACCAATTTTGTTCCCTGTAGCTCATATTCGGTCCGATAAATAAGGATGGGGATCCAATTCCTTCGCCGTTTGGAATTTTATTAAGATCCTCTCCTTAGAAGATTCTGCTGAGCAGATTTTATTTAACTTAATGTTTTAATTTTGATTTTAAATTATTTGCAATTACTTATGCTTCATATCCTTCATCACATCCTGATCTTTATTGAACTTCGGCTCTTCATCTTTTTTCATATTCATCCCTTCCATTCCCTGCATATTATTTCCTGCCGAACGAATCTGGCTCTCACTGTCAATCAAAAATCCTGCGCTTGTTACAATTTCATCCCCTTCTTTGAGTCCGGAAGAAATTAAATAATATCCATCACGCTCGCCTCCAACTGATACCATCTTAGGTATAAAAATATTATTTTCTTTTTTTACATATACCATATCCATTTTACCTGTTCTGAGAACAGCATTTCGGGGAACAACTATGTTCCATTCGTATTGAGCGGAACTGAGATTGACTTTTACAAACATATCCGGTTTAAGCTTATAATTAATATTTGATACATCCAGCCTTACTTCAAGTGATCTTGTGTCGGAGTTAAATACCGGATTTAAGGAATTTATTTTTGCACTGAAAACTTCATTAGGATATGATATGGAAGTTATTTTTGCGGATTGACCTAACTTTATACTACTTACATCAGATTCCGGAACATTAGCAATCACCCATACGGTGGACATATCTACGATATCATAAATGTCTTCGCCCGCTGCTGCCCAGTGCCCTTCGTGATCAATTTTTTTAGTGATGACTCCGCTGTATTTAGAATAAACTGTTATATAATTTTTTACTTGTCTTACTCTTTCAAGCTCTTCAATTTGCTTAGGAGTAACTTCCCACAGCTCCAACCTTGTCCGTGCAGAACTAACCAGGTTCTCTGCCTGCTCAACAACAAGATTGTAACCGCTGTTCTTTACCCGCTCATAATTTTCCAAAGCCAGCAAATATTCTTTTTGTGTAGAAAGTATTTCAGGCGAATAAATTTCCAGAACCGGCTCACCCTTGCTGACGATCTGACCTTCAAAATTTACAAACATCTTTAAAATTTTCCCCGATACCGGAGTTGATATATGTCTCATATTCTTTTCATCAGTTTTTATGTATCCATTGAATGTCATGTCATTTCTGAATTCTTTTATCTTAACTTTTTCCGTCTGAACATTTGCAAGAATTTGCTGTGAAGGAGATATAACAACCTCACCAATTTCTTTATTAAGATTTACTGATGAATCAATCTTTATATCTTCACTATTTCTTTTTAATACCAGATCCATATTGCATATCGGGCAAACGCCCGGGTAATCTCTGACTATTTGAGGATGCATTGGACAAGTATAAATTTCTTTCTTTGAAGTCTCAGTCTCATTTTTTTCCGCAAAATAAAATTTGTACAATCCAAATGAGATTCCTAATGCTGCTATTATAAATATTATTAAAATTAATTTCTTATTCATTTTTAGTTTATTGTTAAAATTTGTTTTCCGATGATTTTTTCCAGGCTGCTTATCAATATCAGGTAGTTTGTTTCTTCTTCGACCAGTATTTTATTATTTTCCCTTAAAGTTCTGTATGTATCCAGAAGATCAATGAATTCAGTGGAAGTTGATTCGTAGCTTACAAGCGCAGATTTAAAAGTCTGCTCTGTCTGAGGAATTAATATCGTACGAATATACCTTATTTTTTCCAGGGATGAATTTATTTTTATCAGATTATTTTTTAAATCATTTTTCAGGTTTTGCTCGAGGACTTTTGTTTCCGAATTTAATTTCTTTTCTCTTAAAACCTTTTCTTCAATTATTGCATCAATTCTCTTTTCATTCCAGGGCATAAATGTCAAATTAAATGATATTGAAAAAAGAAGCGTATTGGATTTTGTTTCGGATAAATATCTGTAACCGCTCATTAGTGTTAAGTCCGGCTTTCTTTCAAGTTCAGATACGTTTTTCTCAAGAATGTTTTCTTCTTTCATGTGCTCTATATATTGAAGATCTGTATTAAAGTCTTCCATATCACTTATCAGCTGTATTGTATCTAGTTCTGGAGGAGAGATATTAAGAAGTATCTCAACGCTTTTTGTCTTATAATTCTCAGGCAGATTCATATCCGAAAGGATTCTGAGATTATTGATTAGAATATTCCTGTTATTTCTCAACTCAATTTCTTCCAGCAGCAGTTTTTGAAATTCATTATTGCTTTTCATAATTTCATATTGATTTCCTTTACCCGTAGAATATCTTATTTCGATTGATTTGGTAATGCTGCCTAGAATTTTTTGAAACTCCTGATTAAAGTCGGTCAATCTTTCATTTACTGACAGCATAAAATAATTTTCTTTAACGGATCTGGTTAGCTCATTTTGCAATTCTTTCTTTGCAATTACCGGCTGGTGGGCGTTTAGTTTCGCTAAGTTTTCCTGTGCTTCAAGCTTTCCGAATAATTTTAATGGCTGGGAGTAAGTTAGAGAATATTCTCCTGCATTATTCAGATTAACAGGAAGATAATCAATCATAAACTGAAGCATCGGAGACGGCTGCTTATTAACCTGCTCAATTTTAGCAGATAAAATTTTTCTCTCAAGTTCTGCCGGCTTAACCTTTAAATTGGATTTTATCGCCGAATTGACCAAATCATTCAACCCCGGATTTTGAAGGGTGTAGTCAGAATCCTGCTGAGCAAAAATAAGTTTTGAGAATAATAATATGTATATTGGAATAAATTTCATTATAAAGAGCTTTATTTAAAAAAATAAAACACCGCTGCAAAATTATAAGATTTGCAGTAAAAAAGATTTAAATGAAATTTTTAAATAAGAAGTGTAGAAGTTAAAATGGGTATATCGGAAGGAGACTTCGATTGACCGGTAAATATTTTAAAATTATTAGTGAGAATGGGATTTAATTTTTGAGGTATAAAGTGTATTACCTGGAATGAAATATGTTTTGTTAATATTAACTTATTCGATTCAAGCGTATTTGAATTGTTAATCTCTTTAACGTTAACTTTACAGCATTCAGACTCAGAGCTTGTTAAGAAGATTTTTTTATCCGGCTTATCTTCGCATTCACATGTTTTTGGCATGCCCATTTTGCACATTATTTGAGTATATGCAAAACTGAAATTAGAATTAACTAAGATTAATATCAGGATTAAAGAAAGATATTTCGAAAATTGTTTTAGCACAATATGAAATTATAGAAACTAAATTTAAAAAACAAAACCAAACATGTTCTGTGGAGTTCCAGCTATGTACACGACAAAATTTTTATAACGTTATTAAATTCAAAGTTGTTATAAATTTTCTCCTCTAAG
>JBBSDT010000138.1:0-8274 GCA_038240405.1 Ignavibacteria bacterium | reverse complement strand
CTCTTACTCCAATTCCGAGCAGGTAGTCAGTTAAGTCTTCGCTCATTCTTTTGGTCAGCGTTGTAACAAGTACTCTTTCTTTTCTTTCGCGTCTTAGTTTTATTTGGTTTATTAAATCATCGATTTGATTCTTTACCGGCTTCACTTGAATTTCCGGATCCAGAAGTCCTGTCGGCCTTATGATTTGCTCTACGATAACACCTTCACTTTTTTGCAATTCATAATCACCCGGTGTCGCGCTTACATAAATAGCCTGCTTAACCATTCCCTCCCATTCTTCAAACATCATTGGTCTGTTATCAAGCGCTGAAGGCAAGCGGAATCCATATTCAGCAAGAGTCTTTTTTCTCATCCGGTCCCCGTTATACATTCCTCCTATTTGAGGAATTGTAACATGCGACTCGTCTACAATAAGCAGAAAATCTTTTGGAAAATAATCAAATAGGCATGAAGGTCTTGAGCCCGGAAGTCTTCCATCTAAGTGCCGCGAGTAATTTTCAATACCATTGCAATAACCGACCTCCTGAATCATTTCAATATCAAAATTAGTTCTCTGTTCTATTCTTTGCGCTTCAATAAACTTACCCTGAGACTTAAAATATTCAATACGCTCTTCCAGTTCAGTTCTGATGTTTTCAATTGCGACCTCAGTCTTTTCTTTGTTCGTTACAAAATATTTTGCAGGATAAAGGAGCACGCTGATGTCAGTTCCGGTAACTTTTCCATCTGTTCTGTTTATATAAGAAATTTTTTCCACAATGTCATCAAATAATTCGATCCTGATTCCGGTTTCATCTTCGTAGGCGGCAATGACTTCAATTGCATCTCCTCTTACCCTGAATGTCCCGCGCTTGAATTCAATATCGTTTCTTACATAGTGGATATCAATCAATTTTGAAAGTAATTTTTTTCTCGAAATCCTATCGCCGACCCGAACAACCAGAACTTGTTGCGCATATTCATCTGGCGCACCAATTCCGTAAATGCAGCTAACAGAAGAAACTACGATTACATCATTCCTGCCTTCAAGAATGGAAGCAGTAGCTCTTAACCTTAGCCTGTCAATTTCTTCGTTAATGGAAAGATCTTTCTGAATATACGTATCAGATGAAGGAATGTAGGCTTCAGGCTGGTAATAGTCATAATATGAAATGAAAAATTCAACCCTGTTGTTCGGAAAAAATCTTCTGAATTCACCGTACAATTGTGCTGCAAGAGTTTTATTATGCGACATAACAAGGACAGGTTTGCCGATGGTTTCCAGTACATTCGAAACAGAGAAAGTTTTACCTGAGCCGGTAACTCCAAGAAAAGTCTGATGTTTGTCTCCTCTCAAAACTCCTTCTGTCAATTCCTTAATAGCCTTAGGTTGATCTCCGGCTGGCTTGTAATTTGATTCTAGCTTAAAATTCATTTATAAATTTTTCTGACTTTTACAAATTTACTATGAAAATAATCATAAGTAAATCTGAAAAATTATTTAATTAATTGTTCTTTAAAGAATAAAGGAAAAATACAATAGTATATTAGAAATCTGAAGGATTTTCTAAATTTATCCTGGAAAGCAATAGTCTGGCATTTTCACGCCTTTGGATCTATAACCAAAGCTTTTGTAAAATCATTTCGTGCTTTTTCAATATCTCCTGTCAAAATCAAAACCATATTTACTTTTGAGTTGGCTGTTTGAGAAGTTAGGGTTGCCTGGATGAGCATTAAAAAAAAGATGGATTTTATAAGGGAAAATATTCTGAAATCCATTTAAGATAGTTGAAACAATATTTTTTAAATTACTCTATTGTTGTAACTAATTTGATTTCTTTAAGAATGTTATTAATAATTTCAAGTTCGTTAAAATCTCCTGACTTAACAATAGCCTTTCCTTTTGTATGCGCTATTGTGGCAATTTGCTCACAATGAACAATATCAAAACCTGTTGCTTTTTGAAGCTGTATTATAACATCATCCCAGGTATGGTGAGAATTAAACAGAATTAATTTTCTTAATTCTGTTTGCGTTTCTTTAAAATCAATCTTATTTAAAACTGAAGTTTCCAGAAGGACTATTTATTTTCGAGAAAATTGACAAAGCAGTTGGCAAATTTGGTCCTGTTTTGATCTCTCTGATGCTGCCGAGCCACCAAACCCATTCATGTCAATATAAAACATCAATAATTCATTATCCCGTGAGACGGCATATCCGGTAAGAGCGCTTACTGAATTTAAAGTGCCCGTTTTAGCGTGAACATTCTTTTCAGCTTCGGTGCCAACCATCCTGTTTCTTAAAGTCCCGTCCCTTCCGGCAATAGACAGAGAATTATAGAAATAATCAAATGTCTTCAGGTCATCGTATCTGTATTTTAAAAGTCTGATATATAAATCCGAATTGACAACATTGAATCTCGACAAGCCCGAACCTTCCAGTATCTCAAAAATATTTCTCGGATTTCCAATGGATGTTAAGAAATCAACTACAGCCGCTTCTCCCTTTGATATTGTTCCCGGAGGTGAATCAAATTTTGCTCCTATATCTTTGAAAATTGTTATTGCTGAGTGATTATCACTTTCTTTATTCATGTGTGTCACCACATCATAAAATGTATGAGAAATATTTGCAATTTCCTTAGCTGCTGTGGGTGTAACTCCGGAGATAATAATACCATCTACTTTAATGCTTAATAAAACCAGATTTTCCGAAAAAATATTGCAAGCCGTTGAGGCCGGATCATAATGTCCTGAGTTTTTATTCAGGTTGATGGCGCTGATGTAAGGCCAGTAATTTTGATGGGTATCACCTTTATAATAGTTTGCAATTCCGTAATGTTGATCATCGAGATAGGATTCATCATAAATAATATTTCCGGTAATTTCTTTAATATTTTTTTGGGCTACCAGACTTGCAAGATTTATGATATCGGAGGAGCTTAAATCAGGATCGCCATATCCTTTCAGATAAAGATTGCCATCAATAATTCCATCGCTTATATCGGCATCATCGGTATAAACAACTGTTTTGAAATCATAGTTAATTCCCAGCACTTCTATTGCTGTGGAGGCAGTTATAAGCTTGGTTATAGATGCCGGTATCATTTTTTCCTGGGGATTATGCTCATAAAGAAGATCGTATTTTTCGGCACTTGCTACCTGAACGGATATGCTGCAGTTGACAGTTTTTACAATTGAGTCAATCTCATCGGCGAGCTGGTCAATTTTGTTTCTTGCTTCGGTAACGTTTAAAAACGAGAGGTTTAATAAACAAATTATACAAAATACAGTAATAATTTTTTTATAGAATTTATTTATTTTCATCTTATAATTTATTAACCTTTAGCGGATGATTGTTTAGAAATTAATCTTACAGCTTTTTTCAGAACTTTTCTTGATTGTTTGTAAGTAATAATCTTTTCAGCTCCTTTATATGTACACCATTTATAATTAATGATTTCTTTTTTGTCTATTTTTACTTTTTTGGATTTTGACAGTGCAATGAAATAGTCTACTGATTTCCGGATCTTATCTTTGTTTTTGCTAATATAAATATAATTTTCTTTTAAAAGAACTTTTTTAGATATAAACTCTACATTGTCAATCCCGGCCTCTTCTAAAAGCTCCCTTTTAGCAGTTCTGATTTCAGTTTCTCCTTTATTCTTATGTCCTTTTGCAAATGACCAGTGTCCTTTCTTATGTTTCAGAATCAGAAATTTTATGGATCGGGGAAACTTGTAAAACAGTACTACACCTACAGACTTATCTTTTAGCTCCGCCAAATATTCTAAATTTTATAAACTTGCTTTTTCCTTTGCATTATTCCAGACCGCATCCATTTCTTCCAGGGTCATTTCATCCAATACTTTGTTGTTCTCTTCGGCAAATTGCTCTATCTTCCGGAAACGATCCCTGAATTTTTTAACCGTCCTTCTTAAAGCATCTTCAGGATTAATTTTCAAAAAACGGGAGTAATTAACAATTGAAAATAAAACATCTCCCAGCTCATCTTCAATCTCACTTTCACTTCTCCCTTCTTCCACATTTTCCTTTAGCTCCTGAATTTCCTCCAGGATTTTGTTAAACACAGGCTTCTGATCTTTCCAGTCAAATCCTACTTTAGAGGCCTTCTCCTGAATACGGTATGCTTTTAACAGAGCGGGAAGTTCTTCAGGTATTCCCTCAATAATAGATTTTCTACCTTCTTTTCTCTTTAGCTTCTCCCAATTCCTTTTCACCTGCTCGCTTCCATCAACCTTAACATCGCCGAAGACATGCGGATGCCTTTCTATTAGTTTATTGGTTTCATGGGTTATAACTTCCTTCAGAGTAAATTCATTTTTCTCTTCTGCAATATTTGAATGAAAAACTACCTGGAGAAGAATATCACCCAGTTCTTTTTTAAGTTCAGGCATATTGTTCATATCTATTGCTTCAAGGACTTCATAAGTCTCTTCAAGTAAACATCGTCTCAATGATAAATGTGTCTGAATTTTATCCCAAGGACAATCTGTTCTTAATCTCTTAACAATATTTACCAGTTCGTTAAATTCTTTTGCCGAATTCTCTTCTGTCACAATTTAATATTTTCTAAAAGATAAAACTTTTATATTCTTAATTCAGTAAAGAAAATTGGACTATTTAATATTAAATTCTTATAGGTTTGAAGCAATAAATTTTTAGTATCTGCAAATGTTATTAGCAGAACATGGTAAATTGGGACTGGAAGCACAGGAGGAATTGCTTTTTCGCTGGAAGAATGGTCTCGCTAAAACAATTTCTGCAGCAATAGCTCGACTGAAATAGAATTTGATATCAAAGTCAAAGGAAATTATAAGTTTGAAATATTTGATATGCTAGGTAAGAAAGTTGCCGAATTATTAAACGGGTTTCAGAGTGAGGGGAAATATAGGATAAATTATAATGCCGGAGACATTTCTTCCGGAATATATTTTTATAAGCTGTCATCAGACAGAAAACAGCTTAGTTAAAAAATTTATTTTGTTGAAGTAGGTGGCAGAAACAATTTTTTTTAAATGCTTAACAAAATAATCATAAATTCTATTTTGCTGATTTTTTAAAAAGGGGTTGATGTATTCAACCCTTATTTTTTTCTCTTTATAATAAGATTCATCTACTTTGTAATAAGAGATGTATTCTTATTTAGATTTAATTTAATTTCTTAATTTATTTGACTAACAGCATCTTTTTTGATTCTGTATAATTTCCCGCTATTAGTTTGTAAATAAAAACGCCACTACTATTTTGACTTCCATCAAAGTGTACAGTATAATTCCCTGGTTTAAGCCGTTCACTTAGAAGAATATTGATTTCTCTTCCGAGAGCATCATAAATAATAAGTTTGACATCTGATGAAAATTTTATATTAAATTTGATTGAAGTAGCTGGATTGAAAGGGTTGGGATAATTTTGATATAGTTCAAATTCTGATGGAACGAATGTTTGCTGAGTAGGAGCCGATACTAATCCGCCTGTGAGAGTAGTCAATACTATACCGCTATCTCCAACTACAAAGCCAGTGTCTTTATTTACAAACCATATTCCATAAAGGTTTTTGGTTGTTCCGGAATTTTGTAATTGCCAGTTTATTCCGGCATTAGATGTATATAAAATCAAACCGGAATCACCTATTACATATCCTTTTTTGGAATCCACAAAAAAAATATTCCGCAAAGGACGTGTATTGCCAGTAGGAATATCATGAAAAGAGTTTCCTGAATCTATTGACCCAATTACAAAACCTCGTGCATCAGAGGTGTAAATAGTATCCGTAAAAGGATCAGTCATTTTCCCATAATAACTGGGTAAGCCCGAAATATATTCCCAGCTACTTCCTCCATTGAATGTTTTCCAAAATCCTACACCTTTAACAGCCCCATCTTGTTCGTCTTTAAATTTAATATCATAAAATTCTACTCCTCCTCTGAAAGATTCTATCCAGTTTATTCCGGAATTTGTAGTTTTAAAGATAATTCCATCAACATAAAAACTTGGACCAATCATTCCAAAATCAGTACCACAAACAAATGCAGTATGCTGGTTCAAAATTTCTAAACCATTTAATCTGACTGCTCCTGAACCTATAGGATTAATAGAATTATAATTCCATGAGAGTCCGTAGTTAGTTGTAACAAATATTTGATTTGTAAGGAATAAAGCATAAACACTATCATTAAGAAATTTTCCATTTCTTGCAGGTGAGGGGTGAATGATATTGGAGGGAATTGTATTCCATGAAAGTCCTAGATTTGTTGTCTTTAAAATTGTTTTGTCTTCAGATAGAATAAACCCAGTAGAATTATTTATGAAATTGATAACAAGATATTTTCTGGTTCCTATTTCCTGGCTGATCCAGCCAGATTGAGAATAGGATGTAGACAAAGATATGAGCAAAATAATAAATACCGAAAAATATTTAATCCTTCGGCATTTATAAACTCTTAATGTAGTAATAGCAATTTTCTTCATTTTAGCAGTATCATTTTTTTTATCTGAGTGAAATTTCCAGCAGATAACTTATAGTAATAAATTCCACTCGAAAGTAATGATGCATTAAAAGGAACAGTGTATCTTCCCTTTTGTTTAAACTCATTTAATACAGTCATAATTTCTTTACCAGTTGCATCATATATATTCAAGATTGTAAATGTTGCTTCCGGCAAGTCAAATTTGATTGTAGTGATAGGATTAAACGGATTCGGATAGTTATCATAAAGACGGTAACTATCAATTCCTTTACTAAGATTCGTTTGTTTATTGTTTTTTTGGGAATTTGAGTTTGCATAAGGCATTGGCCCAATGGCACCACACGGGTCTAAATATCCAGCAATTGTTGCTCTTTCTGATTTTACAGATACTTTTAACGTATTATCAACAGCTGAAACTTTATACGCAAATGAAACTAAATAATACGCACAAGGCCTTGAACCACTGCTATCTGTATACAATGTCTGTGATAAATCTATATAGGTCGTATCAGTTGTTGAATCTAAAAAATAATATGCAGAACTTTCCTGTTGTGTAAATGGATTAAAAGAAGCTCTGTAAATATAATATTTTACTAAGTCAGGTTCCAAATTCCTATTCCAGGAAATTTTCGGATTGAACTGATAAGGATCAACAAAACTAGCGGAATTTATCAGACCTTGAGGCTTCGAAGGCGAAGCTCCCAGTATATTTGTATAATAAACTGCAACGGTTAAATCCCCATTTCCATTCCTACCTGTGAGTTCTATTGTAATACTGTCATTAGAATTTGAAACAGGTAAGGGCGGATTACTCCAGGGAGAATAAACTTGGTTATAATCAATGTCAAAACAGGTGTTACTATCTCCGTTAACACCCATGTATGTAGCCGTATTTAAATCTGCACCGAGGAAAATAATTTGACTACACCCCTCATCTTTTACACTCCTGTCAACTAAACGAAAAGTGGATTCACCAGCATAACGATTTAATGAATTCATTTTGAAAAAATTCTGTGTATGTGAATAAAAATTAACTTTATATTGTCCACCACTACATTTTGCCCAGTTCCATTTTCCATTTGCAGATTGAATTTCAAAGGTTCTATTATCCATATTTCGATATATCAATAGTCCTGAATCTGGCATAACAGGATATTTAGCCTCCCCGGAAAGCCATTCCATCTTCTAAAATCAAGTGAGGTATTATAATTTCTTCTTTCTCTGTTTTCAAAATAAATAGTGTCTTCTTGTCTAACGATTTTTACATAGTCACCGGTAGTAAAATAATCTCTAAGAGTAAAAGTAGTATTATAAGAAGAATTCATTTCAGCTCCTGGAGACCAATTTAAACGTCTTCGATCATAAGCAGAAGCAAGTCCGCCACCATTAATATTATATGCCCCCATGGTATCACTGTGCCCAGATCCAAAAGAATAATGTTCACCGAATTCGTGAGCTGGAATTCCAATTGCCCATGGGTTACTCATTTCATAAATAGCCCCGCTTCCTGGAGATTGAGAAAGTATCCTCTTGCCATCAAGTGTTATTTCGGTAACACCTTCGCCAAAATTCTGATGCCTTCCTCCTAAATCATCAATTCCAGTGTAAGTTGGAGGATCTAACGTACCAGATAAATTAAATCTAAAATTGATAAAAATAAAATCAACAATACCATCAGGTTCACGTCGGTTACCATTTCGATTATAATCAAAAGGATCAAATTTATCATAATTTGCAAAATTTATATTAGTATCGATACTTTCCAGTAATTCTTTAACAGCATATCCAATTCCACGAGAGGAATT
>JBBSDT010000137.1:0-8359 GCA_038240405.1 Ignavibacteria bacterium | reverse complement strand
ACAAAATCCTGTAAATCTTTAAATCCTGAAAATCCTGATTCAGACAATTTATAGGATTAACAGTACGAAGGGATTACACGAATAAGTATTATCAAAATCTTAACAAAATCCTGTAAATCTTTAAATCCTGAAAATCCTGATTCAGACAATTTATAGGATTAACAGAATGCACGATTCAGACATTTTTAGTGCCAATTAATTAGACCATTAAATGTTCGAACAAACCTATAGAAACATAGACGACATACTACACAAAGACGCAGGCTGCAGCAGTGAGCTGGATTATGTGGAACAGACCTCCTGGGTACTGTTTCTTAAATATCTCGACGATTTGGAGAAAGATAAAAAAACGGCAGCCGAGCTATCAGGTAAAACGTATAATGCGATTATTAAACCTGAATATAAATGGGACAAGTGGGCAATGCCTAAATTGAAAGACGGCAAACTTGACCATCACAAAGCACTTACCGGCGATGACCTGAAAGATTTTGTTGACCTGAAATTATTTCCTTACCTAAAGAAATTTAAAGCAGATGCCGAAAGTGCAGATACTATAGAGTATAAAATCGGTGAAATATTTTCTGAATTAAAAAATAAAATACAATCCGGATACAATCTTCGTGAAGTAATAAACCGAATTGATGAACTCCGCTTCCGTACCCACGCTGAAAAGCATGAAATGAGTCATCTCTATGAGGACAAGATTAAAAATATGGGTAATGCAGGTCGCAACGGTGGGGAATATTATACTCCAAGACCTTTGATTAAAACGATAGTAAAAGTTGTTGCGCCTGAAATTGGAAATAAAATTTACGATGGAGCTGTAGGTTCTGCCGGTTTCTTGTGCGAAGCATTTGAGTATTTGAAGAACTCCAAAAAACTTTCAACCTCTGATGTCACTACTTTACAAAAGAAAACCTTTTATGGCAAAGAGAAGAAATCACTGGCTTATATCATTGGCATTATGAATATGATTTTACACGGAGTGGAGGCTCCGAATATAGTGCATACCAACACTCTTGCCGAAAACCTTGCCGACATACAGGAAAAGGACCGTTATGATATTGTTCTTGCTAATCCTCCCTTTGGCGGAAAAGAAAGAGCAGAAGTTCAACAAAACTTTCCGATTAAATCGAGTGAAACAGCTTATCTCTTTTTGCAGCATTTTATTAAAATATTAAAAGCCGGAGGAAGAGCCGCTATAATTATAAAAAATACTTTTTTGAGCAATACAGATAATGCTTCCATTAGCCTGCGTAAACTCTTATTAGAAAGCTGCAACCTTCATACTGTTTTGGATTTACCGGGTGGAACATTCACAGGCGCCGGAGTTAAAACTGTTGTATTATTTTTTGAAAAAGGTTATGCTACCAAAAAGATTTGGTTTTATCAACTTAACCTGGAAAGAAATCTCGGAAAAACAAATTCACTTAACGAAAATGATTTAGAAGACTTTGTAAAACTTCAAGAAACAAAAGGCGAAAGCGAAAACTCCTGGACATTAAATATAAAAGATATTGACCAAGCAACGTTCGACCTAAGTGCAAAAAATCCTAACAAAAAGGGAGAAGCTGCATTACGCCAACCGCAAGCTATTTTACAGGAAATGAAAGCTTTGGATAAAGAAAGTGCAGATATTTTAAATTCAATCTTGGAATTGATATGAAGCAAGGTTGGGAAATAAAAACAATCGGTAATGTTTGTAAAGTCATTGCAGGTCAATCTCCCGAAGGGAAATACTACAATACAGAAGGCAAAGGCTTACCTTTTTATCAAGGAAAAAAAGAATATGGTGTAAAATATATTGGAGAACCAACAACTTGGACAACTGTAATTACCAAGGAGGCAGAATCCAATGATATTTTAATGTCTGTACGTGCACCTGTTGGTCCAATTAATTTTGCAACTCAGAAAATTTGTATTGGGCGTGGACTTGCTGCAATCAGAGCAACTAAATTAATTGACAAAGAATTTCTTTTCAATTTTTTATTGAAGCACGAAAATGAAATTGTAGGAAATGCAGGTGCAGTTTTTAATTCAATTAATAAAGCACAAATTGAAGCAATTGAAATCCCGCTTCCCCCACTCTCCGAACAAAAAGTAATTGTATCAATTTTAAATGAAACCTTTTCTGCAATAGAAAAAGCAAAAGCCAATGCCGAACAAAACCTTAAAAATGCCAAAGAACTTTTTGAGAGTTATTTGGAAACTTTATTTGCGAATAAGAACAACGCATGGGATGAAGAAAAAATTGGGGAAATAATCGAAACAAATGTTATTGGATTAACAAAAAATACTACTGAACAACGATCAGATTATAAATACAAGTATGTAAAAATGAATAACATTACACGAGATAATAGATTTGACTTTTCAAAATTTACTCGTGTTAATGCAAATCCTCAAGAGGTCACAAAATATAGTTTAGTTCAAGGTGATTTTTTATTTAACACTCGAAATAGTTATGAGTTAGTTGGTAAAACTTGTCTATTTGAAGGTTATGATAATGAAGTTCTTTTATACAACAATAATATTATGAGAATTAGATTTAGTAAATCTATTAATTCTTATTTTATTAATTATTCCTTTACAACAAAAAACATAATAGAAAAATTAAATAATTTAAAGAGTGGAACAACAAATGTTTCTGCAATTTATTACAAAGACTTAAAGAATTTAACTATATTGATTCCTCCAATACAAGAGCAACACACCATTGTTAAAAAACTCGATGTTCTTTTAAAAGAAACGAAAAAATTAGAAGTCATTTATCAAAAGAAAATAAAAGATTTAGAAGAGTTTAAAAAATCAGTATTACAGAAGGCATTTAACGGGGAATTGAATACAACTAAAGCAATTAGAATTTGAACGAAGATGAAACAAGAGCGGAACTCATAGACCCAAAATTAAAAGCATGTGGATGGGGGACTGTGGAAGGCACTAAAGTTTTTAGGAATTATCCTATAACTGTTGGTAAGATACAAACAGGCGGAATACGAGGTAAACTGCTTCGTGCTGATTATGTATTGTCATACAAGGGTATCAAATTAGCAGCAATAGAAGCTAAGAGCAGTGAACTTGGAGTTGGGGAGGGTGTGGCACAAGCAAAACAATATGCAGAGAAATTAGAATTACAAACAACGTATTCCACAAATGGAAAAGAGATTTACAGCATCTGTATGAAGACAGGCGCGGAAGGTTTGGTTTCAAATTATTTTACACCTGAAGAACTTTGGAATAAAACCTTTGCTGTTCAAAATCAGTGGAGAGAAAAATTTAGCGCTGTTCCGTTTGAAGATGTCGGCGGAACAAAAGCAACAAGATATTATCAGGAGATAGCTGTAAACAATACTTTAGAAGCCATTGCAAATAATAAACAACGCATCTTATTAACCTTAGCTACAGGAACCGGAAAAACTTTTATAGCTTTTCAAATTGCCTGGAAATTATTTCAAACACGCTGGAATTTAAAACGAGACGGAAGCAGGCGACCACGAATATTATTCCTGGCTGACAGGAATATACTGGCAGACCAGGCATATAATGCTTTTTCATCATTTCCCGAAGATGCTTTGGTGAGAATTAAGCCGGAGGACATAAAAAAAACCGGCAAGGTACCTACTAATGGCAGTATCTTTTTCACCATTTTTCAAACCTTTATGAGCGGGACGGATACAGTAGGGAAACCGAAACCATATTTTGGAGCATACCCTCCGGATTATTTTGATTTTATAATTATAGACGAATGCCACAGAGGCGGAGCAAATGATGAAGGAAACTGGAGAGGAATTTTAGAATATTTTTCCCCTACTGTTCAGCTGGGTTTAACAGCAACTCCTAAAAGACAAGACAATATAGACACTTACAAATATTTTGGCGACCCGGTCTATATTTATTCACTGAAAGAAGGAATTAACGATGGTTTTCTTACGCCGTTCAAAGTAAAAAGAATACAGACAACGCTTGACGATTACATCTACACCAGTGATGACCTGATTGTTGAAGGAGAAATTGAAGAAGGGAAGTTATATACCGAACCCGACTTTAATAAAATCATAGAAATAAAAGCAAGAGAGGTAAAGCGTGTTCAGATTTTCATGAATGAGGCTAATCAGAATGAAAAAGCCATTATTTTTTGTGCAACTCAAGACCACGCAGCCGCAGTTCGTGATTTGGTAAATCAATACAAAAAATCCACAGACCCTCATTATTGTGTTCGCGTTACAGCTAATGACGGAGAAATGGGAGAGCAGTTTTTAAGAGAGTTTCAGGACAATGAAAAAACGATACCAACCATATTAACTACTTCTCAAAAACTTTCCACAGGAGTTGATGCAAGGAATATCCGGAATATTGTGCTCATGCGGCCTATCAATACAACGATAGAATTTAAACAAATTGTGGGAAGAGGAACACGCCTGTTTGATGGAAAGGAGTTTTTTACTATTTATGATTTTGTTAATGCCTACCATCACTTTGCCGACCCGGAATGGGATGGCGAACCATTAGAGCCTGAACCCGGTGTAGTAAAGGAGCCTAAAAGTCCTTATGAACCGAAAGCACCTAAAGAGCCAACAGAAATTGACGATGGAGAGAAAAAGAAACGAATTAAAATAAAACTGCGAGACGGAAAAGAGCGGAATATTCAGCACATGATTTCTACATCATTTTGGAATGCTGACGGTAAGCCAATTTCAGTGGAAGAATTTTTAAATAATTTATTCGGAGAACTCCCTAATTTTTTCAAAAGTGAAGAAGAACTACGGATAATCTGGAGCAATCCAATTACGCGCAAGACACTGCTTGAGAAATTAGCCGAAGCAGGCTTTGGTAAAGAGGAACTGACGACACTTCAGAAATTGATTGATGCGGAAAAAAGCGATTTGTTCGATGTTCTGGAGTATGTATTCAACAGTGATTTCAAGCCAATAACAAGAGAAGCAAGAGTATCGGCAGCAGAAGCAACTATATTCGCGCTCTTAAATGATAAGCAAAAAGAATTTATAGAGTTTGTATTGAGTAAATATATTGAAACCGGTGTTGAGGAACTCGACCAGGAGAAATTACCAATCTTACTGACGAATAAATATCAATCCCTGGAAGATGCAAAAGCCGTTCTGGGTGATGTGGCTAATATAAGCTCTTTGTTTATAGAATTTCAGAAGCATTTATACCAACAGAAAGCAGCGTGAAAAAAAATGGAAATACAAGCAGCCTATCAAAAAGCCATAGTATTTGCAACAACAAAACATTTAGAAAAAGATCAGAGAATTTCCGGCACTGAGCTTCCTTATGTAGTTCATCTAAGTAATGTTGCAATGGAAGTCCTGGTTGCTTTTGCTAATGATCCTGATTTTGATTTAGGCTTGGCAGTTCAAGTTGCTTTACTTCATGACACCATTGAGGATACATCTACTAGTTTTGAAGAATTGGAAAATATATATGGAATTGAAGTTGCAAAAGCTGTTTTGGCTTTGACAAAAGATAAAAACTTGCCTGAAGATTATCAAATGCCAGATAGTCTGATGAGAATCAAAAAGTTACAAAAAGAAGTTTGGGCCATAAAACTTGCGGATAGAATAACTAATCTTCAATCCCCACCTGTACATTGGGATAGGATTAAGAAAATGAAGTATCAGGAAGAAGCAAGAATAATATTGAAGGAACTTCATGATGGAAATGACTTTTTAGCCAGACGATTAAACTTAGCCATTGAGAACTACAAGAAATATATTGATGAATAATCCTGAATAAAAAAATTGATCAGATTGGAAAAGTATGAAAGAGAATTAAGACGGAATCAACTATGTAGAGGCAATGTATATCATAAAAAAAATACTACTAATTGAAAATTGATAATTGAATCTGTACCCCTGCAAGGACTCGAACCCTGACCAAAGGTTCCGAAGACCTTTGTGCTATCCGTTACACCACAGGGGCGGTGAGGATGTTGACTTTCTTTAATTTTCAAACCTAATTAACATCCAATCTTAATCACTTCCAATCTTATATTTCAATTTAATTTGAATTCAATCTTATTTCAATTCACAAATATCATTAAATTTTCTGAACCAGGATTAAAGGATTACAGGATTAAAGGCTTTGAACCATGATTAAAGGATTAAAGAGTTTCATGATTAATAAAATGTACAACAATCAAGTAATCCTTTAATCAAGTGAATCATGGTTCAAGACATTTTCTGAACCTTCTCCATTTGTCGCGAAAATTTATTGATTTCATTGATACCAGATGAAGATGATTTTAATTTGGAAAAAAGATTTAGTAAATTAAAAATGAATTGGAAAGAATTCTTTTCAAAGATAATAATTCCGAAAATGGAAAATAAAGACAATAGATGGAAACAGAGATTTCAAAACTTTAAAAAGAATTTGAATCATCTGGATGAAGCTATGAAGGTAAAAAATCCTGACATATTACAACGGGCAGGTATGGTACAATTTTTTGAAATGGGTTTTGAATTGTCCTGGAATGTGATGAAGGATTATCTTCAGGAACTTGGTTTTTCAGATGTAAACTCTCCAAGAGATTCAATTAAAAAAGCTTTTGAAGTTGGATTAATAACAAACGGACATGACTGGCTTAAATTTCTTGAAGACAGTAATCTGACATCACACGCATACGATGAAGCGACTGCAAAGGAAATAGAAAACCTGATCCGAATTAAATATCTTCAGCTATTGAAAGAATTAAATAATACATTAAAAGCAAAGCTGAATGAATAATGTTTTCGGGTTAAAGCAAACCGATCTTGAAAATATCGTATCCATATTGAAGCGGGAGAGTAACGTCGAAAAAGCTTTCATTTTTGGCAGCCGTGCAAAGGGTGTAAATAGAAATGGAAGCGACGTGGATATTGCTTTGGCAGGTAAAAACCTAAGTAGAAATACAATTATTCAAATCAGTTATCTTCTCAATGAAGAAACTACGATGCCATACAAATTTGATGTATTAAATTATAATACAATAAATAGCAAAGAGCTATTTTCTCACATTGATCGTGCAGGAAAGTTAATTTATTCAAAAGGAAAGCTTCAAGTATAATAAGTATGAAGAGGAATAGATGTTAAACAGTAGTAAGCGTACAGTTCAATCTCTGAAGCAGGATTAAAGGATTTGAGGATAAAAATTTCTGAACCATTATTAAAGGATTAAAAATTTTTGAACCATGATTAAAGGATTAAAGGATTTCATGACTGATAATTCTAATTTCCCAAGGTTCGGACAAACCACTCAAGAAATCATAATTTCCGAACCATGATTAAAGGATTTGAGGAATTCATGATTAATAATTCTATTCCCAAGGTTCGGACAAATGAAATCAAGTAATCCTATAATCAAGTGAATCAGGGTTCAGACAAACCAATCAAGAAAACCGTAAAATTTCTTAACCATGATTAAAGGATAAAAATTTCTGAACCCTGATTAAAGGATTAAAGGATTTCATGACTGATAATTCTAATTTCCCAAGGTTCGGACAAATGAAATCAAGTAATCCTATAATCAAGTGAATCAGGGTTCAGACAAACCAATCAAGAAAATCGTAAAATTTCTTAACTATGATTAAAGGATTTGAGGATTTCATGATTATTAATTCTTAATTTCCCAAGGTTCGAACAAATCACTCAAGGAATCCTTTAATCAAGTGAATCAGGGGTTCAGATAATATAATAATGAAAGGAGAAAAAAATATGATATACGAAGATTTGACTCGAAAGGTAATTGGATGCGCGATGGAAACTCATAAGCGATTAGGCAATGGCTTTCAGGAGGTCATTTATCAGAGAGCTCTCGCAATAGAGATGAGAATTGAGAACTTATCTTTTGTTCGGGAATTGGAAATGCCAATTTATTACAGAGAAGAACAAATCGGAACCCGAAGGGTGGACTTTTTTGTACAGGAAAAAATAATGGTTGAATTGAAAGCTATTATAAATTTGGAGGATGTTCATCTTGCTCAAGCAAAAAATTATCTTGAGGCGTATAATATGGAAATTGGTTTGTTATTGAACTTCGGTTCCAAAAGCCTTGAATTCAAGAGAGTTCATAATAATAATATGTTGAATCATGATTAAAATTTCTGAACCATGATTAAAGGATTAAAGGATTTCATGATTAATAATTTTATTTTCCCAAGGTTCGGACAAATGAAATCAAGTAATCCTTTAATCAAGTGAATCATGGTTCAGACAAACCACTCAAGAAATCAAATAATTTCTGAACCAGGATTAAAGGATTACAGGATTAAAGGCTTTGAACCATGATTAAAGGATTAAAGAGTTTCATGATTAATAAAATGTACAACAATCAAGTAATCCTTTAATCAAGTGAATCATGGTT
>JBBSDT010000136.1:0-8392 GCA_038240405.1 Ignavibacteria bacterium | reverse complement strand
TGCAAGTGACTGTGTTGCTTCTACTTTTATTTCTTCCGTGACCACACCTTCCACACTTAATGTTATATCGAGCCTTGAAACTTCTTTAGCTGTAACAATTACACTCTTGATAATCCTGGACTTGTAGCCAATGTAAGAAAATTCCAGATCATAATTCCCCGGCTTAATGTCTGATATTTGGTAAGTTCCATCTAAATCAGAAACTGCACCCAGGTTTGTGTTAACAATTTTTACGACTGCCCCAACAAGAGCGTCTGAATTTGCAGCATCTGTAATCTTTCCCTGGATAGATTGTGCTTTAGCTAAACCGCAGATTAATGATATCAGTATTACCAGAATAAATAGTTGTAAGAATTTAGTCATCAGATTTTATAGTTTATAATTACTAAACTATATGAAAAAGATTTAATGAAGATTATCAAATCGTAAAGTATATTAAATTATTGTTACCAAATTGTAAAGTGCCGTCCATGGATTCTCTCCTTTTAACTTTTCACAATTCGGGATTTTTACAATTTGAAAAATTTCCCAGCTATTTCTAATTTAATTTAGAAAAAAATTAAAGGTGATGAAAATGGCTGCCAGGAAAATTATTTGTTATATTAGTTTAAGTATTTGCTTTTTGTTATTCTCGTTTGTTATTGGTCATGTTGAGAGCCATTTATATTCTCGACAGATCCATGAAAATTCCGGATCTCAATGGTACTGGATGCAACCCAAACCTTCAGGTAATTTACTTTATTCTGTCAATTTTGCTAACCGGTTAACAGGATATGCTGCAGGAAGTGTCGGAACGATTCTAAAAACTACAGATGGAGGTACATCGTGGATGTCTCAATATTCAAATACTTCTCTGGACCTTTCGAAAATTTTTTGCCTGAATGCAAGTTTATGTTTCGCTGCTGGTAATTCAGGTACAATACTGAAAACAACAAATGGCGGAAATTCCTGGACCGTCAACTCCACAGAAAAAAGCACTTATTTTTATGATATTTCATTCACAGATAAAAGTACAGGATATGCGGCAGGGCTTGGAGGAACAATACTGAAAACTACTGATGGCGGCAGCAAATGGAATAGATTATTTAGCGGAACAGCTAATGCCTTATTTTGTGTCAGCTTCCTGAATCAAAGTACAGGCGTAGCCGCCGGATTTAATACCCTGTTAAAGACAACTAATAAAGGAAAAAGTTGGGTGCAGCAAAATATTAACATTCCTCCGTCCAGTTCAATTGTTGGAATTTCATTTATTGATAGCAATACAATCTTTGCTGCCGGGAATTCTCCAGGAGGAGCTTTTTATAAAACTACAAATAACGGCATTAATTGGCAGGCAATTCCTTTAGGATTAACCTATTTATTTGGAGGAAGTGTTGACCTGGTACGGGGAATGAGTTTTATGAATAAGAGCACAGGATTTATTGTGACCGATTTTGGGACAGTACTTAAGACTATAAACTCAGGTAAATCTTGGCAAAAAGATTCTTCTTTCAGACCTTCGGTTGAAAAGCTTGCAGTAATGCGAAGTGTAAATGTTCTGGATTCGGAATATATAAATATTTGCGGAGGCGGTGGAACAGTCATACGCAGCACAAACGCCGGTCATAGCTGGTACGCAGCTACTGGAAATAAAAAATCTATAAGGGCAAATTGCTTTGTTAATTCAAAGATTGGCTTTTGTGTTGGGGAAGATGGTTCAATTTCAAAAACCCCGGACGGAGGAATGGACTGGTATGCCCAGGGGACTTTTACAAACCGGTTTTTAAATTCAATTTTTTTTGTGAATGAACTTACGGGCTATATTGCAGGGGATTCAGGATTGATATACAAGACAACTGATACGGGAATCAGTTGGAACAGTCAGGTTGGTTACAGGGGATTTAATGGAAGAAGTATTTACTTTGTTACAAAGGATACAGGAATTGTAGCCGGTGGAAATCAGGACAATGAGCGGGCTTTCATTTTTAAAACAACAAATGGCGGTAACAGCTGGCTTAAAGTATTTGATTCGTTATCATTAGGATTATTAAATTCAATCGGATTTATAAACAATAATACAGGATTTATCACGGGAAATAATGGAAACTTACTTAAGACTACTAATGCAGGAGATACATGGGTTACAAATAATATACATGTTGAAAATTTGAATTCAATCAGTTTTGCAGATTCCTTGAACGGAATAATAGTTGGAACAAACGGTTTAACTTTTAATACAACTACCGGAGGCGATGATTGGACATCTCATGCAAGTGGAACATTTGTAAAATTGAATTCCGTGAGCTTTACAGATAACGGTTATGCCATCGCTGCAGGAGAATACGGTACAATTATTAGCTCAACCAATGGAGGAACCAGCTGGAATTCAGTTCAGAAAATCACATCTAATAATTTTTATTCCGTAAATATTATTGATTATAAAAGTTTATTTGTTTTTGGAGAATATGGAACAATTCTTTACACTTTAAACAAGGAAATGGCATTTAACTCTGCAAAAAAAAATATATTTAAAGAAAATTTCAATTTAATTCAAAATTTTCCTAATCCTTTTAATGCTTCTACAAGAATTCAATATGAATTAAACCCGATTGGTAATTTGAATCATGTAAAAGTACGGATAAATGTTTCAGATTTACTCGGAAAACAGCTATGCACTCTTGTTGATGATATTGAAAATGCTGGAATTCATGAAATAGAATTCAATGCGGCAAATTTCCCGAGCGGAATTTATTTTTACACCCTGTTCATAAATGAAGAACGGGCTGGTATAAGGAAGATGATTCTGTTGAAATGAATTTAGAGGTGATCGACACTAAATTAAATTTAGAAGCTAATTTATGACCTAAGCCAATTATTCTTACTTATATCCTTTGAACATAAATTTATCTGCAAATGAAAAAAGAAATATACATACCATGACAAGCAATATAATCATACCAGCCTGGTAGGTGAAAGCAAACCCCAAATTTTCGGCAGAAAATATGCTGATATCCTGAATAGTTTTCGAAAATTTGTCTATAGTACTGCTTAAAAAAGTACTGCTTAAAAAGCTTATGTCTTTTTGATCTTTATTTGAATTGAAAAGGAATGAGAATAATATTACAAAGGAAGCAAGGATGGAAATAAACCCTCCGATCACGAACTTTGCGATTCTGGAAGTCTTCACATCTTCTCTTGCAAATTCTTTTTCCAGTTGTACCTTTTTCATCAATTCTAATGTAAAGTCTGGAGAGGTTTCAGCTTGAATATAGCTTTTCATATTAGCTTCCAGGTAAGCATCCAGATTTTTATTTCGATCGCTCATATTCATTTGGTTAAAGATACTATAAAAATTATTAATTTTAAAATTAAAATTATTCATACGTATTGCAGGATTTCTTCTTCGGAATATTTTTTTAATATGATTTCTTTCAACTTAGCCTTAGCTCTGAAAATCCTGTTCTTCACCGTTCCGATTGGGAGCTTCAATATACCGGAAATTTCCTCATAAGAAAGATCATTTATATAAAACATTGTGAGGATAACAGAATACTGTTCCGGTATAAAATTAATATAGCTTTGAATTATTTTCTGTATTTCTCTTTCATTTGATATTCTATCTGTGCTGATTTCATGTCTTTCCTCATATGTGTTTCTGTCAATCTCCTTCTCATAATATTTCTTTAAAAGATCATCTCCCTCTTCAAAATTAGAGTCATCCACATCTATGGAGACAATACTGAATCTTTGAGATTTTAATTTTTTATAATTGTCAACCGCTGTATTATAAACTATGCTATAGAAATAAGTTGAAAGGGTTGAACGTTCTTCAAATTGATTTCCAGTTATTGCTCTGTAAAGTTTCATAAATGCCTCCTGAAGAGAATCCTCGGCTTCTTCTTTATTTTTTAAGATTTTTAGTGTTAAAGAAAATGCCTTATCTTTAAGTTCATCGACAATGATCCTGAATGAAGCTGTATCACCTTTTTTTATATTCTCAATAATTTCACTATAAGTCCCGGGCATTCCAGATATTAATTAATTCCAATTGTTAAAAATCATTTTTAAAGGCAAACTGATTTAAATATCATTTTTTCCCAAAAGCTTTATGTTCCCGTTTACTGTTTCAGTCTTTATGTCGATGTTAGAATCCTCATTTCCAAGCTTTGCTCTGAATTGTTTCTTATCTTTTGAAACATTTCTGAAGCGTAGATTGTCATCTGAAATTTTTCCGTTAACTGTTTCTGCTCTTAGATTCGCATTTATATTGTTATTAAGTGTAAGGGTTATTTTCCCATTTACCGTTTGAATCTGCAGACCTCTGGTTGAATCTATCTCAGCCGAAAATGATCCGTTAGTCATATCGCAGTTAAGACTTCCTGAATACTTATATAGTGATACTTCTCCGTTAACGAGGTCAATCTTTAAATCATTGTTCAGATCATTAGAAATTATATTTCCATTTATATTCTGTAGTTCCACCTCAAGATTTGAGGGTATCTGAACTTCATAATCAACTCTTTGCTCTTTATGAATATCAACCCTGAAAATTCCCTGATCTTCATTTTTAGTAAGTTCAGTTGTTATTCTGAGAATACTGCTTACAGTATCAAACTTTATTTCTATCTCGTCCAGTGGAGTGTTTAAAAATTTCTTCTGAACTTTTACTTCTTTGGTTGCCTTTAAATTCACCATATTTGAATCCTTGCTGCGTGATATAGTGATGCTTCCATTCACATTATCAATTACAAGTTTTGTTTTTCCGGTGGTGCTTATCTTCTGATTAACAGTTTCAGTTTTTAAATATTTCTTTGAAAAAATACCGCACCCTGCCGAAGTCAGTAAAACTAAACTCAATAACATTAAGGCTATTTTTGTTCTCATTATTTATTGGTTTTTAAATTAGTTTAATTTTGTACACCTGAAGATTGATGCTTTATCTTAACACTCACGACTGCGTAGTAGACAAGAAATCCTAATCCAGCACACAGGACAATTATTCCCATCATTACCCCTTCTTCCAGATCATAGATGCTTTCGAATAAATTTGCAAGAAATATCCCGACTCCCAGAAAGGATAATAAGATTCCCCATTTAAGTGAAGCATAAGGATTTCTTGGCCGGGTGTTTGAATCGGCAAAATATGCCTTGACTTCTTCGGGGCTCAGTCCTTTTTCTATTAATCTCATTCTTTCTCTGTGCTTTGTGTAAAGCCACCAGAAGATTATTACTCCCGGTATCCCAAAGGTGAAGATTATTGCAACCATTGGTACTAATGTTTCTGCTGCATTGTGCATTTTTAATTCTCCTTTATTATGGTTTTAATTATTATTGTAAAGTTTTGCTTTTTTTAATGCAAGTATGAATGTTATCAGAAAAGTGACTATTACAATTATTGTTGATTCCAGCATCTTTTAATTTGTTTAATAGTTATGACTTATTTTGGCTTCCAAGGTTTCATTAAATCAAAATAATTCTCCAAAAAAAAAGCCCGCTGAAATCACTCAGCGGGCCAAATTATTAATCTTTCCGGATAATGCTATCTGTTCTGCATCACAGGGATCTTAATTTTCTTTATTCTGTCTTTCTTTGTTTGCATTTTCCTTCTCGACTTTCTCATAAACATGTTCTGATCCGTAACCTTGGTTTCATCCCTGACATCAGGATATTCATAAATATTATATTGGAAATTTCTTAAAACAATTTTATCTTCGTCCTGCGATATTACATAATTCGGAAGCATTGGAATTTTACCGCCGCCGCCCGGTGCATCAATCACAAATTGCGGTACCGCAAGACCGGAAATGTGACCTCGAAGCTTATCCATAATTTCCATACCGACCTTCAGTGGTGTTCTGAAATGATTGGCGCCCTTAGTTAAGTCAGCCTGATAAATATAATATGGACGGACTCTCATAGCAAGCAATCCTTTCATTAATTCTTTCATCGTATCAGCATTATCATTCACCCCTTTCATTAGCACACATTGATTCCCGACTGGGATTCCTGCATCGGCAAGCATTCCGCAAGCACGCTTGCTCTCCTCTGTAATTTCCCACGGATGATTGAAATGAGTATTACAATATATTGGATGATATTTTTTAAGCATATCACAAAGCTGCGGAGTAATTCTTTGCGGAAGCACGCATGGCATTTTTGAACCAAGACGGATTACCTGGATGTGTTTTATTTGTCTTAAACGAATTAATATTTTCTCAAGCATGGTATCAGTTAGCATCAAAGGATCTCCTCCCGAAAGGATTACATCATTAATTTCCGTGTGCTGCTCGAGATAATTAAATGCGGATTCAAGCGTTCTCATCGAAATTTTACTCTGGTCTCCTACCTTTCGTTTGCGGGTACAAAAACGGCAGTATAAGCCACATTGAGAAGTTACAAGAAATAATGCCCTGTCGGGATAACGATGCGTGATATTCGGCACCGGACTCATTTCATCCTCATTCAACGGATCTTCAGGAGCATCAATATCTTCAAGCTCCACAACATCCGGAACACATTGAAGCCATATCGGGTCACCGGGGTACCTTATTAATGAAAGATAATAGGGATTGATTCTGGCTTGAAAAAATTCATCAAGCTTCTTTGCTACTTCCCTGTCAATACTGAACTTCTCTACAAGATGATCTACAGTACTAATACTGTTTCTAATCATTTCCTGCCAGAGTTCCATTACTTCTCCTTTTTTGGTTTAAATATCGCTCACGGCTACATATATGATACTTTACCGTGGAAATATTTCTAAATTAGATTTTTTAAATTTTATTTACAAAAAATCTTTTTGGGCTCTCTGCTGCAAATTAACTTTATTAATCACACTCTTTTTTATGGTTAACATCTCTTAAGCTTTGATAAAAGCTTGATAAAATAGTCTCAAACATCCGAAAGATATTTTCCGAAGATTACAAGCGAGTCATTAATATTATAAAAATCGGGTATGTTGACAAGCTGTTTATATAAATTCTTATCGTAAAATTTTCTTTCCTTTTCATATGATGCTTTTCCGCTTGTTTCAATCAAAATTAATCTTGCATTTTGATTCCTGAGCTGCTCTTCCATAAATTTTATTAACCCGCTTCCTATACCTTTAGACTGAACAGCAGGATTAACCGCAATCCAGTATAAGTCATAAGTTCCGGTGGTTAATGGCCGTGGACCGTAACATATATAGCCCATTATTTCATTTTCGGCGCCATCAACGTATATTTCATAATCCTTTTGGTCTTTATCTTTTGTGAAAACATCAATCAGTTCAAGTGCAATTGTTATTTCCTCTTTTGTAAAATTATTGGTGTCTATCAATATATTATTTATTTTCTCTCTATCCCCACCGGTAAGCTTCCGTATCATTGACCAAAAATTAATGACAAACTGCTCCTCAAATTAATTATTCCTGTGCCGGCCTATCTTCCATCTTTCACCGGCAAACTTTATGATATTTCCAATTAATTCTTCATAGCTCCAGCCATACGCCTTGCCGCTTCTTGTAAAACCTGTATCTTCGTCCACATTCGAAGAGATATCTGGATTAGGATTCATTTCGAGTACATAAGGAATATTATCTTTAACTCTAAAATCAACTCTTGCATAGTCTGAAGCTCCGATAATTTTATAAACTCTCTTTGCAATATTTTTAATAGTGTTCTCCAGTTCCGAGGAAATATTTATTGCCGGACATACTGCTTTGGTTCCGGCAAATTCAACAGTTTTATACATCCACTTGCTGTTGTAGCTTACAATTTTTGGATAACCGGAAGGTAAATTTGAAAAATCAATTTCGGAAATAGGAAAAACAATAAGGTCGTTTTCATCTTTTTCAACATTGCCAACGACACTGACATTGATCTCCCTGCCGTCTATAAATTGCTCAATTAGAGCAGGCTGCTTGTATTCATCAAGGATATATTCAATTCGGGATTTAAGCTCTTTATCATTATTGACAATGGATTTATTTTCAATACCAATGCTGGCATCTTCGCTTGAAGGCTTTACTATCAAAGGAAATTTATTTTTTAATTTTGAATACCCGTTCGTATTATATTCGTTTGCATTCTTGCAGACAAAATGCGGCGCAGTTGGTATATCATAATAGTTCAGAATTTCTTTTACCCTCCACTTACTGAGTGCCAGACCAAGAGTCAATGCACGAGAGCCGGTATATGGGATTTTCAAAAGTTCAAACAATGAAGCAATATTCATCTCCTGAGTAGGATCACCATCAAGAGATTCACAAAGATTAAATATCAGGTCGGGTCTGTCTTCTTTCAATTCATCAATCAATTTATGTACATCAAGAGCCACCGGAATAATTTTTGTATTATATATTTCAGGATTTAAAGCCCGCTGAACAGAATTAAGTTCGTCAAGTACTCCATACTCACTCATATCTACAGGT
>JBBSDT010000135.1:0-8392 GCA_038240405.1 Ignavibacteria bacterium | reverse complement strand
TAAGAAAATAATATCTGACTCTCATTTGATTTAAGGGTTTAATTGTTGAACATTACTTAAAAGAATATATGGAATCTTATACCTTTTTTAAAGAGCAAGAAGATAAAAACAAATTAAAAGTTATTCCTTATAGCTGAAAATATATTGCTCACCTTCATTCAATATTTTTACTTTATCTTTATAAGATGTTTTGTTTTCATTTCCACCTGTGTCACTGCTTTTCTCTATCAATTCTTTAAGAATAATTACCGGGTAATCGGGATCTGTCCGGTATTTAAGTGCTCCATAATGAACGGGAATCATATAATCAGCATGAAGATCATCAAAGATCAGCAATGCGCCATAAGAAGCAACGTGATGGAAATTTGAAATTTGTTCGCATTCCCTGCAGGGACCTACAGGAATGAGCGCAAGATCTATATTGTATCTCTTACCGATTTCTTTAAAAGCTTTGTCATCGTATAAAGTGTCCCCCGCGTAGAATACAGTTACATCTTTATATTGGATGATATAGCCTGTGCATCCGGGCAAATTCCACAAATAGCTGTCGAGCCCGAATCTCCCTCCAAAATGAAGCGAGTATACCGTAGTTATTTTAACACTATCTACTATTTTTGTTTCTCCAATGTAATTCTTTTTTTCAGAATTTCCGGTTTTCATTCTGATGAATTCAAAATTATAATCCGGAAGAAATTCCTCCGTTCCTTTTGGAAATACTAACTTTGCTTTTGGAAATTTTTCGTCAAGATCCTGTAATGTGGATATACTCAGGTGATCCATATGTGCATGTGAAATCAGAATAATATCAAGCTTGTGCAGGGTATTGAGATCAAAGGCTGCAGTTTTCCTTCTCATCATTACTCCGCTGATAACGTTATTAAATACCGGATCAATTAAAATGACTTTATCATAAATCTGAAGGAGGGTCGATGAATGTCCTATCCATAATGCTGATAACTTTACGTTTGGCTTAACCGGTTCGGTGACATTGCTTTTTACTATCCGGGGAGATGAGAAAATAGTATCCCCGACATTCTCCAGTCCTATATAAACCCAACCGCATCCTGACGTGGAAAAGAACAACAGGATTAAGATAATCGACTTAAAATTTTCCTTTAAAATCATTCCCGATTATTTGATAAGTTGAGGTATATCCAAAATAAAATTATTTCTAAGTCTACTAAAATTTTTAACGCCATTATTTCACAGGCGGGTCGTTTTTTAACAACACATTATTTTATTAAACTTTCATTATGTATAAAAGATTTTAAAGAGCTCTTGTACATATCGTTTAAATTGTTAGATTGACTACTTTTTCTACTTTACCAATATTTTATATAAATTCCTATATTGTATTTAGTATAATCGTTAAAGTTGTAATTAAACTGCAACCCTATAACACCGAAAATAGCATATACTCCTCCTTCAAGTCCGAAATATCCTTTTCCACCGGTCGAATTATTTTTCCTTAGATTGTATTTTCCTCCAAGTGACATATATAAATGCTCACCATAATTTTTCAAAGGAATATTAACTCTCGATCCTAATCCCAGACCAAACCTTTCGAGAGAAGAATTATTAAAAGAACTTAAAACCCATTCGGGTTGTATAAAAAATTCAAGTGAACCTGTATAGCGCCTCATCGGGTTCACAAAGAAGAATTGGACCGGGGAAATGAATTTATTTGTACTAAAGGAAATATTTATGGGCGTGACCTGCCATCTCAGAGCAAACTTTAAAGAATTATTATTATCGCTGTGGTCATTAAGAAATACAGGTGAAGGGATGAGCTGGATTAAACTCCATGACAGGTATTTGGCGAATGGTTTTTCAACGTCCGTGTCGGATGTTTTATCATCAGTCTGGGCAAAAGCCGCAGATGTAAACATTAAGAACGAAAAACATAATAAGCATCGGATTTTCATTGACAAATAATTCAGAGATTGGCCAAATTTAAGTTAAGTTTAATTGTTATTTGAGTTAAAAATATGACCGTCACTTTTAGCTAATGCTAGCAGGGTTTTATATTTGTCTCATGAAAGGGTTTACGGGGATTCTACCGCATTCTCTTATCAATGCATTCTCTGTTTGCAACATAAAAATTTCTATAGAAATAAGATATGGAAGTAAAAAGTATAGCTCAATAGATTCCTATCTAAGTAACATGTATTTATTCACATCCATCGAAAATAAATTTATTTCTAGATCCCAGTTCATTTATATTTAACTGTTTTATTAATGAAATAAAATTGTTTGGGCGGCAGGGGTATTTATTACATGTTGTTAATTTGTTTTTCGATAACAAAGATTTCTCTAAAAGAGTAGAGCCGCGAACTATTTCAAAACAGCAAATGCGTAAATACATAATACCTATCAAGGATTTAATCTGCACAAAAAAAAGGTAATTGAAAAGAGGAATAAATTTAAGGATATTGAACTGCGTCCTTAGCTCAGTTGGTAGAGCAAATGACTCTTAATCATTAGGTCGGGGGTTCGAGTCCCCCAGGACGCACATAATTATAAGCCCTGTAGAGATAAGACTTTATAGGGTTTTTATTTTACTTCTTGGACTGATATAACAACTTCTACAGAAATATTTGTCGGGGTCGCCACCAACAACAGAAGCGTTATAATTTAAGTAAATAAAAGAAATCTAATTTGTGATTATACATCTCGTTGATGGTACATACGAACTTTTCCGGCATTTTTATGGTCTGCGAAGTTTTAACAAAGGAAAAGATAAACCATTCGGTGCGGCTGCAGGAGTGCTGAATGGCATTTTACAAATGATCGAGGAAGGCGCGACACACCTTGGTGTAGCAACGGATCACTTCATTGAATCATTTCGCAATGAACTATGGCGGGGATACAAATCAAGCGAAGGCATCGAGCGAGTATTGCTTGTGCAATTTCATCCGATGGAAGAAGCATTGGTATCAATGGGAGTAATTGTCTGGCCGATGATCGATCTGGAAGCTGATGACGCGCTTGCTTCTGCCGCTAATATTGCGTCAGCTGATCCGGTTGTTCAGAAAGTTAGCATCTGGTCGCCCGATAAAGACCTTGCACAGTGCGTACGAGAGGACCGGGTAGTTCAGATAGATCGAAGAGCTAAAATCATCAGAGATGCGAACTCGGTTCGCAAAAAGTTTGGTGTGGATCCGCCGCTTATACCCGACCTGCTGGCACTAATAGGAGACAGCGCCGATGGTTATCCCGGAATCAAAGGAATTGGAAAGGTCAGCGCGGTTCGCTTGTTGAATGAGTATGGACCAATAGAGAATTTTCCCGAAAAGGTTCTTGGTGAAAAACTGGAAGAAGCATTGTTGTTTAAGAACCTGGCTACATTACGTACGGATGCTCCGCTGTTTAAGAATGTTGACGAACTCCGATGGAGAGGACCAACTTCAACGTTCGCAAGACTCACAGAAAAAATGAATGCGCCAAAATTGCTTGAACGGGCAAATGACCTGGCGGCGAGAGTTTCCTAAACGCCGAATAAATCCTTAAGTTACTTTAATAAATAGCTGTTTAATCTTTCCGGTTAAAAATTCAATCTTTGTAATCGTCATATCTAATTCGATAATAGAATTTTTTCCTTTGATCAGGCTGTTGACAGGGTGAGCTACGATGTTCCTGAGTTTGTTTACAAGCTTAATTGATGAATCAAAATCTTTCCCGGTGATCCCGATTTTCCTGTGAAAATTCTTCCGCCTGATGATCCACGCCATGTCGCCTAAATACGCGCACTCAATGAATTTATGGTCAAGGCCTTTTTTAATTTCTCTTTTATACCTGGTATTAGGTTTCACGGACCTGTTATTCTCTTCGAAAATACTGATCAATTCATGATCATCCATTCCTGATTTGTTGATCAACCTGCCCAATTCAAATTCCAACTGGGAGATCAGATTATATAAATAAACATACACATGCTTGCTGTTTAGATTCCCTGCAGTTAATAACCCTGCAATTCCCTTTTCATTTTTAAGAAAAAAGTAGTTCCGGTCTCCCTTAGCGAATGCCTTAACCGCATCTTTAATATTTGTAAGATGATCTATGCAATCCTTCTTTTTTATTTCATATACTTTAATGTCATTAACTTCAAAATCTCCCCATTCTTTTGTTTTGAAATATTTTTTAAAAGTACCATCGGCTTCCTGAATCGGCAAAACATCAAATTTGTTTTTTTGCATCCTGTCAAAAGCCTGCTCTTTTGTTTCATTGCGGCTCGCATAGGTCCAGCCTGATTTGTTTATACAGATATTGGAGATCGTGATCCCGGGGGGGGTGATGCGTCTGTTGAAAACTTGTTTTTTTCATTGTCTTTTATTACTCGCTATAAACAGATACAATTGATATAGTTTTGTCCTTGGTGACAAAAATACCAACGACGGCACTGTCTTTTTTATTTGAAAGAAAAGATTTTCAAATACTTTGTTAGTAGATTGACCTGATTTATATATTTATCGATTTTTGTAAATAATGCACCTCGAATTTTATGTAAATAAAAGAAGATAATTATTCCGAATCTCAAATATGAACTCTCCCTTTGATGCTCTATGCTTTTTTCCACTTTCCCCTCCTCTCTGAGTTTTTTGTTGTATAATTTAACTCGTACAAGGTTAAGAATGACAGAACTCAAAAAGAACCCTTTGAATTTGTCAATGCACAGAACATAACTGATCACATTCCTGCAATATGACATATGTATCGAAAATTGTTTTAATCATTAACATATTTTGCTACTGATAATCGTGTTTTCCTGCACTCCATCCCTTTTTTTCCAGATAAGTTTTTCCTGATTGTAATGCCTCACTTTCAAGTGGGGTGCCCATGGAATCGTTCCAACGATTCAGATAACCAAACAAGCTGATAACCCCTAAAATTTCTACTATTTCTCCATCATCCCAATGGTTGTGAAGATTATCTGCTACTTCATCTGTAACAGCATTTGGAACACAGCTGGCAGCAATAGTAAAATCAAATGCAACTTTTTCGGCATCATTGAATGAGGAATGAGTCTTATATTCCCAAATATAATTCAGCCTATCCTGTTCGGTTCCGTAACGCTCTGCAGCACGGATAGTGTGTGCTTGGCAATAGTTGCAACCTGCAGTATAGCTGGAAAGATACCCGATTAACCGCTTTAGTGAACTGGTTACCCTGCCTTCGTTTTTCATCACAGCCATATTAAGTTTAACAAAAGCCTTTGCAAGATGTGGTCTGTGTTGCATTGTGAGCACACTGTTAGGACAAAAGCCAAGTGTTTCATTAAAGAATTGCACCAACTCCCCCAACTCCGGATTACTAACGGTTGATAAAGGTTGTACCAAAGGTTTTTGCATTTTATAAAATGTTAATTAAATAAAAAATACTTAGCTCAAGTAGCAAATAAACACCAGATATTTTTGTTATCTGTGAATTCCATATAATATGTGAACAACTAATCATCTCTTAATTTTTCACCTTCTCTTCAATATCTGATTTATCAATATTTGAAATTGGTTTGTTCCCAATAATTCGGGTTAAGTTATCATAAGAATTTCCATAGCTTATTTATGTATTATTTGCATTATTAACAAATATGAATTTGTAGAAGAGAAGTCACTGTAAGTGGCAAAGTTATTATCCAGGGTTTTGAGTAATATTATAAAACTACAATACGATAATAAAAATATAAAGCGGTAAGAAGGTTTTTGCCGCCGCCGTTAAATTAACAGAAAAACAGATGCAGATTATTTTATTAAAAACATCCTCTTTGAATCAGAAAAAATATCTGATGAAAGCTTATAGAAATATGTTCCGGATGGATAGCTCGCAGCATTCCATTCCACTTCATATGATCCCGGCTGAAGTTGTTCATTAATAATAGTTGTGATTTCTTTCCCGGAAATATCATAAATTGTCATCCTGGTAAACAACCCCCCTTTCCTTTCAGGGGATATATCTGGGATTCCGAATTTTATTTTCGTCGACGGATTGAACGGGTTAGGATAATTCTGTTCGAGGTAATATTTTTCCGGAAGTGAAGTTTCTGCAAAATGAACTGATAACGGGCTGCCGGAGTTCACCCACGAAGTATATATAAGACTTGCAAGAAAGTGAGATGCATTATTAAACAACATTGTGGTAAAATTTCCCGCCAGCTCCCAAAATATCTGATAATAATTTGCATTATAGCTCGGTGCAATTGCATGAGCTATGCTGTCAAACTTCAGTACAGAATCAACATACCTGTAATTATTATAAAGAAAATTAAATACGAACTGGTTTATATTTGAAACATAAGTTGCATTTTCTAAAGTATAGATAATATTGGCAGTGTCACGGTTTATCATCTGCGTTTCATATCTTGAATGAACTCCGTTCTGATTTGTATATTGTCCGTCATAATTCCTGGTGATATGAAGGGGCTGATGGCCGTCTCCTACATAATGTCCCAGGTCAGCAGCCTGAAGCATTGCTTTTTGAAAATTATGCTGCTGAAAATATTTTTTTAATGAGTCGGTAGTTGCTATTATTGCAAAAGGCAAAATGCCTGTATTAAATACAAAACTGCTTCCGTGTAGAGCGATAAGAGAATCTAAATTTTGAGGGATCCGGCCTGTTGCAATAAATTCCGGGTAATCATCAATGTCAATAAAATGTCTCGGGGCTTCATTTGGATCAGTTGATCTTCTATAATCTGCATCCGATGAATGAGCAGCAAGAGAGTCAGACCAATTCAGGAAACTCATTGGTGATGGAAGTGAGAATGTTGACCTTCTGTTAATAATCTTATGTCCGGTGACTCCCCAACCGTAAATAAAAATTAAACTAAATAACAGGAGAAAAAATATTTTGTGTTTATAATTCATTTGTTTTTATAAGAAAATTAACTTTAGATTTCAAATTCAGATAATTAATCAGAGCTTTCATTCTGACACTAGACCTTCGTATAGCATACTGTCAAGCATGGCAAGTTTTTATCTCAACGGTTTTTTTTATGTATTACAAAATAGAATTATAAAAACTCATAAGAAATTGATTAATTATTTTTATTAGCTGTAATATTTTTTCGTGACATGTTCTCTGTTCCCCATCTTTAGATAGGGAACGAGAGGTATTCAATTTCATTTTTCAAAGAAATCACTGAATCTTTTTGTAACGAATTTTCAAATCGACTCGCAATAATATGTTTGAGAGGAGATTAGCTGATTCACACTGTTAGTAAACTTGCTGATTGGATTCCGGCCTAAAGATCGCCGGAATGACAACACTGAGGGTTACATATTGTTGCGTGTTGAGAAATAGATTGCTTCGCCGGCCGGAAAAACACCAGCCTCTTCCCAAAGACACGGTTAAGTGGAGATTAGCTGATTCACACTGTTAGTAAACTTGCTGATTGGATTCCGGCCTAAAGATCGCCGGAATGACAACCACTGAGGGTTATATATTCCAGTTATCTCGAGATATGCGAAATTTTTGAACAATAGTTTTATATTATTTTACATATGCAATTTTAATTGACCGGGAATAATTGTCAGCTTCTAATCTCAGGTAATAAATTCCTGAAGAATATTCCCGGATACCGTTATGCGGGTTCCATTGAATTGTATATGAACCTGCATCGTGGTTTCCTTCAAACAAATTTTCTAATTCATTTCCTGAAAGGTCATAAATCGTTATTTTTACTTTAGCTCTGATACTATACAAATGTCAGATGTGAAATCTTCTTTAAAACACGTTTAATTCATTATAAATCATTTCTAAGAAACTTTCCCTGTGGAGTTTTCATTATATCATCATTTCCACAACTTATTTATTTCTTCGCTTTAATATTTCGTTATTTTCCACATCTGTTTCGCCTCTTTATTTTGTTCTTTGGTAGCTTTATTTTGTTGTCCCGTGACTTAATTCTGCCGCCTCATGATTTTATTCTGTCCTCCGGTAATTTTATTCTGTCTTCCCGTAATTTTATTCTGTCCTCCCGTATTTTTATTGTGTCCTCCCATAATTTTATTCTGTCCTCTCATAATTTTATTCTTTCCTCTGGTAATTTTATTCTTTCCTCTGGTAATTTTATTCTTTCCTCTGGTAATTTTATTCTTTCCTCTGGTAATTTTATTCTTTCCTCTGGTAATTTTATTCTGTTGTCCCGCCGTTTTATTCTGTGATCCGGCGCCATAATTCTGTGATCCGGTTCCATAATTCTATGATCCGGGTTCATAATTCTGTGATCAGGTTACATAATTCAGTGATAAGGCTCCATAATTCTGTGATCAGGTTTCATAATTCAGTGATCCGGCTCCATAATTCTGTGATCAGGTTTCATAATTCTGTGATCCGGGTTCTTAATTCTGTGATCCGGGTTCTTAATTCTGTGATCCGGGTTCTTAATTCTGTGATC
>JBBSDT010000134.1:0-8403 GCA_038240405.1 Ignavibacteria bacterium | reverse complement strand
CTTTAACTGTTGCTAAATCTTTATCATTTGTCGATTTCAGATTGAATCTTTCATAAATTGTTATTAACCTGGACTGGCCATTATTATTGTTCGTAGCATTATATGTAGTAGTAACGCCTGAGGTTTTTCTCCCATAGAAATATTTTCTGATGTCTTTTGTCTTATCTTCTTTTATTGAATATATACTTTCATCAACGATTCCTATGGATACTTCAGCATCTTCAACAGGATTACCTGAATTATCAGTCACTCTTACTTTTAGCTCGCCTGTATCTTTAGGCTTATAAACTAATTTTGATGGTTCAACAAGTACGGTCAGGAACTTTTCTTCCGGGATTACCAGAACTGTTTTGCTTGAATTATATAATGTACCTTTATAGATGTAATTAATATTTATATCAAATCCTGAATTATATTTGTCAGTAATTGGTATATCAATTATCCCGGAAGTTCCTGAAAATTTTTCTACGCGATAAGAAACTATATCATCTGTATTGGTAGTTATAAGAGCGTTCATGTCAGGATTTGAAGTTATTATTAAAGCATGGCATACTTCACCCTGCTTATAGCTGCCCTTATCCGGGATAATCTGAATTCCACCAGCCTGATTGTAATACCATGACATGTCACCTTTCGAAACGTAAAAATAAGTTGTCGTAGTTATCACATTTCCTCTTTCATCTTTTGCTTTTATTTCCACATTGTAAGCTCCCTCAGTGTTCTCATTCGATAAATTAAAAGTTACCATTCCTTTCCCGTCGCTTAATGTTTTGCCGGATAAAGTTTTGACATAATCTTTTTTTTCTTTGTACTGGGAATCCTTATCCCATGTGGTCTTATAAACGGTTAATTCAAAATTCGTTTGAACGGCTTTATCTAAAAAATCCGAAGCATTCACATCAATACTTACATCATCACCCGGCATAAAAAGATATTTATTTGTATTTGCACTCAAATAAAATCCTCCACGCGTTACAAATGCTGTACTGCTCCCTGAAATTTCACGGCGGGATTTGTCAGTTACTTTTGCCTGAATTATATACTTATAATCTGATTGAGAATAATAAGGTCTATACCATCCTTCGTAGTTATTGTCTTCTTTAAATTCTTCATTGATGCCATAATCAACAAAAAACCTACCCTCTTTATCTAGCTTTCCTTTGCCGGAATAAATAAATTCTGCACCGCTGTACCTTTGATTATCATTCTCATAATAGTCTTCATACCACCATGAATATTCTGAAAACAGCCACCACGGTTTGTAATACCTTACCTTATAAATATTATACTCAACATCAGCATCATCCACCGGATTTCCAAAGAAATATTTTGCTTCAATTTCAGCTTTCATATTGTCCTTTGCATAGTATTGCCCTTTGTCAGTTTTTACAGTCACTTTATATTCCGGCTTCTTATATTGCTCTACAGTAAAGTTCGCGCTGTATGAATTGTTTTCATCTATATTTGCATAAATTGTATATCCCCCCAGCGGAGCTGATTCATCAATTTTGTATTTTCCATCAAAGCTTCCATTTTCATTAGTTCTCAGAACTTCTTTGTAAACTTCAGCTCCCTTTGAGTCTTTTATTATTACTGTCAATTTCTTGTTTACCAGCGGTTCTAATTTGGATGCAATGTTTTTTCTAATTGTGCCTTTGAAATTTACATCCGAATTAGTCCGGTAAACAGGTTGTTCAGTAAATATATAGGTATAATATTTATTTTCAGCATATCCGAAGAACAGGTAAGAGTCGGAAACGATAATATCATCGTAATATTTTCCTATAATAACAGGCACCATATCCTCATCTTTCTCAGTCTTATAGTTATCATTGATTTGCTGATAGCAAACCCCCTGCACGGTTCTTCCATCTCCTATTTTATTTGCTCCCAGAAAAAAAGCCAGTGCTGCGTCAGAGACGGGACTGCCTGTTTTTCTATCTACGACATATGCAAGCATTGAATTATTTCCTGCCTTTGAAACTATTCCAAGGCTTGAAATAATAAATCCGCAATATGCAACTTTATTCAGGCATGTAACTCTTACCAAATAAGCACCTTTAGACTTTTCAGCAATCGGCACTGATTCATTAAAATACCAATAACCATAGTCATTTTTTGAATGAATGGTTTTCTGAAAAGAATAAACTTCATCGGTAAGATAAGTTAAGTTTAAGCTATCTTTGCTTAATACATCTAAATTATATCGGGATGATTGTTTGGAGTAAAAGGAATTTATATCTTTTAGTTTCAACAATGTAAAATTGAAGACTACATTTTTATTTTTTGCGTCATTTTCGTAGTCATAAGAATAAAGGTTGAGATTAATTTCATCCCCGGGAAAGTAAATATTGTTCGTTGAAATGGGAAAGTTTAGGTTCTTATTCTGTCCAAACGTATCGGATTGCATTATCACACTTGTAGAAACTAAAACCGAAATTATTATTATTCTTCTTATTAACTTTTTCATGGAGGAGTTTTTTGATTTAACAATATTTTTAAATTTTAAAAATAATAATTATTATTTAGATTGAACAATAAGAACAGTTAGGGTATTATATATCACTTATAAGCAAATTGTTCCCCGCTTTGGAAAAATTTATTAAAATTAATTCAAGTTGTTAGACCAGCTGGTAAAAGCTCCTTTCCTGGGATTCGAAAAGGAATCATTAAAATTTCTGAAAGATCTATCCAATCCGCGCAATAACAACAGAACCTGGTTTGGCCAAAATAAAGAAACATATGAGAATTATATCAGGCAACCCATGAAGGATTTAATCGACACTCTTGGAATAGAAATAAATAAAATAGATCCCGATATAGTAGTCAATTATAAATCAATTTTCCGAATTAACCGGGACATTCGCTTTTCAAAAGATAAAACTCCCTATAAAAATTTATACTCCGCAGCATTTGCATTTGGACGTATAAAGTCCGCAGAGATCCCGCATTTTTATTTTCAGTTCAAGTCCGATGAATTTCTGTTCGCCGGTGGTCAGTACAGCATGGATCCGAATAATCTGAAGAAGATCCGGGCAGCAATATTCAATAATTTTGATGATTACAAAAAAATTATACAAAACAGAAATTTTAAGAGAGCTTATGGAGCTATTGCAGGGGAGTCGCTCACCAAGCTTCCAAAAGGATTTATTATTAATGAGCATGATGTAAATCCTCTATTACTAAAATCTCTTAGAATGAAACAGTTCTATGTTTATAAAACTTATCCGTCCGATATTATCCTGGGCGAAAAAGTAATTGATGTAATATTAAAAAATATTAAGCTGGTGTATAGTTTTACAAAGTTTTTAAGTAAAGCAATTAAATAAAATATAATTCGCATATATCTGATGAAAAATTTTAAAGTTAACGGGATCAATGTTATTGACTATGAAGGAACTGGCGAGGTTTTAATTTTTGTCCATGCATTTCCACTTTGCAACAGAATGTGGGACGCCCAGGTAGAATATTTCAGAAATAAATACCGGATAATTACCTATGACATCAGAGGTTTGGGATACAGTAATGAATTGAGGGATTATCAATTCACAATGGAAGAGCTGGTAAATGATTTCATAAACCTACTTGACCATCTGAACTTAGAAAAAGTCAATGCATGCGGGCTTTCTATGGGAGGATATATCCTTTTACGAGCAGTAATAAGAAATCAAAATAGGTTTTCTTCTGTTATTCTGGCAGATACCAAATCAATGGGAGAGGATAACCTTAGTCTGATTACGAGGTCAGAAAGCATAATCAAATTAAAGTCGGGAAAGAAGGATGAATTTCTGAGTGAATTTATTAAAGATCTTCTTAGCCAGGAAGGATATGATAATGAAAAAATAAAAAGTTTTGTCAACATGATGATGCAATGGATGGATGTTAAGGGTTTATGTGCAAATTTGATTGCTATTGCAACAAGAACGAGCACTTTTTTTCAGCTTAAAGATATAATTATACCCACCCTGATTATTGTAGGAAGAAATGATAAGATCACCCCGGTTATTTATTCATATTATCTTAAAGAGAATATAAGTAATTCAAAATTCAAAGTTATCGAAGGTGCCGGACATTTGAGTAACATCGAGCAGCCAAAAGAATTTAATAAAACTATTGAAGACTTTTTCTCAAAATTACACTTATTAAATCATCCTTAATTTATGAGTTTCTTCACAACAGAAAAATTATAAATAATTTAAATCAAAATGAGATTTAAATTATTTATTGAGTATGATGGCACGAGATATTCAGGGTGGCAAAAACAAGTCAATGCTAAAACTATACAGGGTACGTTGATTAAAACTATTGAAACAATATTCGATAACACAAAAGGCAAAAGTAAGCTGATTGATCTTCAGGGTGCAGGACGCACAGACAGCGGGGTACATGCTATAGAACAGGTTGCACATCTTGAATGCCAAACAATGCTTGCTCCATACATTTTAAAAATAAAACTAAATGATCTGCTTCCGTCTGACATTAATATCTTAAACGTTGAAATAACTGACAATCGCTTTCATGCAAGACATTCGGCAATATCCCGACAATATTTATATAAAATTTCCAAAAGAAGAACTGCATTTGAAAAAAAATATGTTTGGTGGGTAAAGGATAAATTAGATGCTAAATTAATGAAAAAATCTGCCGGTCTTTTTTTAGGAATGAATGATTTTATTTCTTTCTCAGATTCTGATAGAGATGATAAATCCACCAGTGTATTGGTTGAGGAGTTAAATGTTTCCGAAAGCGCCGATTTGATATTGTTAAGAATAAGAGCTTCCCATTTTTTATGGAAAATGGTAAGAAGAGTCGTGGGGGTTCTTGTAGAAATAGGAAGAAAAAATATTTCAGAAAATGAGTTAAAAATATTCTTAACTACTTTCTCCGTCGAGCCTTCAAAATTCACCGCTCCTCCTTCGGGGCTTTTCCTCGAAAAAATTTATTATTAACTGGCCGTATGAATCAAAAAATTCTAGTGACCGGAGCAACCGGGTTAATCGGCAAAAAGCTGGTAAACGAACTTTGCCTCCAAGGCGCATTTGTAAAAATTATTTCAACAAAAAAGAAAAGAGCTAAAACTTCTTTTGAAAAAACCTATGCGATCCAATTCTTTGAATGGTCAGCATACAATACTCCACATAGTCTTGCAGCATTAATGGAAGAAACCGATACCATCATAAATCTTGCAGGAACAAATGTCGGGGAAAAGAGATGGGGAAAGAAATTTAAGGATGAAATTTATAATAGCCGGGTAGAAACCACAAAGTTAATTGTGGAGTCAATTGGTCTTTGCAAACAAAAACCTAAATGCCTAATAAATGCTTCTGCAGTAGGAATTTACGGATTTCGAGGTGACGAGGTTTTAGATGAAACAGCGACATCCGGGGATGATTTTCTTGCAAGGGTTTGTATAGATTGGGAATCTGAAGCAATGAAAGCAGTGCAATTGAATGTACGGGCTGTGTTTATCAGAACCGGAGTTGTTTTAGATAAAAAAGAAGGTGCATTACCTAAGATATTAACCCCTTATAGATTTTATATCGGAACATATTATGGTTCGGGAAAACAATGGCTTTCATGGATTCATATAGATGACATTATCAATCTTTATATTTCTGCTATCAATGACGTGAAGCTATTTGGCGCAGTAAATGGTTGTTCACCAGATGCTGTAACAAATAAAAAATTTAATAAGACAGTAGGTGAGGTACTTAAGAGTAAATTATCCCTTCCAATCCCGGCATTTATTTTAAGAATTGCCGCAGGAGAGTTTGCTTCGAATCTGCTCTCAGGACAAAGAGTTTTCCCTAAAAAAGCGGTTGCAGCAGGTTTCGTCTTTAAATACCCGTATCTAAAAGAAGCTTTAACTGACTTGTTAAGAAAATAATGCCATGTCTTTTTCAAGGGAAATCATCAGTAACGCTTTTGGAGAATTAATAAATGAAATATTTGACAAACGCATTATCAGAATAATTGAACTTGGAGCAGACGCCTCCGAGAGAAAAATATTCAGACTATTCAATGAAGATAATGATTCATTTATAGGGGTATATAATGAAAATATTAGGGAGAATCTGGCATTTATAAACTTTACCAAAGCATTTCAAAAACTTAATTTGAGAGTACCTTCCATATTAAATATTTCCACGGATAATCTTTTTTACATCGAAGATGACCTTGGAGATAAGTCACTGTTTAAATTAACATTATCATGGGAGAAATCAGAGTTAATGAATTATTATATGCGTGCGATATCTGATCTTATAAGGTTTCAGATCGAAGCAAAAGACGAGGTTGATTACAATTATTGTTATCAGACAAAAAATTTCGATGATGTGGTTATTACTTATGATCTTATGAATTTTAACAATTATTTTTTAAAAAATTACTTAAAAAAAAATATTAATAATAATACCACCAAAGAAATAATTAATTTTTTCAATGATATAATTTCAAATGTGGAAAGTAATTATTTTTTATACAGGGATTTTCAACCAAGAAATATAATGATTAAAGGCGATGAATTTTATTATATAGATTATCAGTCAGGCAGAAAAGGTCCGCTTCATTATGATATAGCTTCGTTTCTGTATTCCGGAAGCATTAATATAAACGAAGATGAAAGGAATATCCTGCTTAAATATTATATAGTAGAAGTAAAGAAGTATGTGACATTGAATGAGGAGGAATTTACGAATTATTTTTATTTTTTTGCATTCCTACGATTGATACAGGTTCTGGGAAGTTATTCTTACTTGTATGGGACTCGGGGTGATAAGGAAATTTTAAAAAAAATTCCTAAAGCTTTATCTAATTTGTACAATTTAAAGGATAGAATCAAAAACGATAAAATAAAGGATTTGATTACGAGTATATATGAGGGAAAGTAAATTTATTCATATCGCAATGCATCAATTGGATTTAGTTTTGCAGCTTTATAAGCAGGATAAACTCCGAATACGATACCTACTACCGAGCATACAACCAGACCAATTACCACCCAATCATAAGGAATTACAATAGGGCTATTCAAATATAATCCAACTAAATTGCCTGTAAGAATACCAAGCCCGATACCAATCACTCCTCCGAACTCACACAAAATTATTGCTTCGATCAAAAACTGAATCAATACACTTTTGTTTTTTGCTCCTATAGCCTTTCTTATACCAATTTCCTTTGTCCTTTCTGTTACTGATACCAGCATAATATTCATAATGCCTACGCCGGCTGCAAGCATTGCAATAAAGGAAATAAAGCCTGCTCCGTATTTGAAATATTTTGTAAAACTATTTACCTGACCTATCAGCGATTCATTTGAAAAAATTTCAAAACTGTCAGGCTCTCCCGGCTTGTCTTTCCTGATTGAACGCATCACACTTACTGCATTCTCTACAGTTTCATTGTACGTATCTTTGCTAGCTGCCTGAATAGCAATATTAAGAGACCTGTTGTTCTTTCCATAAATCTGTTCCATTGTGGTGATGGGAAGCAGGACAAAATTATCATTACTCTGCCCAAATCCTGCCCCTTTCGGTTCAAACACTCCAATTATCTGGAACTCATTATTGTCAATTGTAATATACTGCCCTACGGGATTTACATTTGGAAAAAGTTTATCTACTACATCCATCCCCACTACTGCAACATGATTATTGTTTATTAAATCTACCTGGGAAAAAAACCTGCCGAATTGTACAGTTCGATTATTACATTCAAGGTATTGAGGCAGCACACCGCCGACATAAAAATTCGGGTTAGTAGCAGTCCTTGAACTTTTTATTGTTTTATCATAAAGGTAATCTTCCAGAGATATGTACTTATACATGGTTGCTTTTTCCATAAGTCTTACACCCTGCTCATAGGTCAGGTCAAGCCTGTTTCTGTATTTTTTATCCCTTCCCGGACCTCCCACATGGAGTGCCGGAAATTTTTGAATCTGGAAAGTATTACTTCCCAAACCGCTTAGCCCGCCTTCAATACCAGCCTGAAGCGCATTCAGCAATGTCATAATTGCAATGATGGAAAACACTCCGATAATAATTCCGGATAAAGTAAGACCTGCTCTGAGCTTATTAGCCCGTAAAGTGTTCAGCGAAATTCTGATTAGTTCTGAAATTGACATCTTATTGTTTATTCATATCTTAAGGAATCTACAGGATCCATTTTTGCAGCATTATAAGCGGGGAAAAAACCTGCAAGTACTCCAAATACTAATGATACTAAAAGACCCAGCACTATAACCCACAGGGGCATCGCAGTAGGCAGCACAAGAGCGTTTATAATAAGGCTGATGGGAAATGAAATAAAAATTCCGATCAATCCCCCCAGCATGCATATCGAACATGATTCAATTAAAAATTGAAAAAGAATAGTTCTGCGCTTTGCTCCTATAGCTTTTCT